>JAEZDC010000127.1 GCA_023429825.1 Bacteroidota bacterium
GAAGATATCTTCAGGTACCTGTGGCATTTGCATTCTCTCGGCTGAAATATTGAAGCGCTTAAAATTATCATACGGACGGAAGATGTAAGCGTTCCCTTCCGCATCGCGGTATGCTTTGATGCCTTCAAAAATTGCCTGCCCATAATGGAGCGCCGCAGTGGATGGTTCTAAAAGAAGTGGCTGATAAGGTTTAATTTCAATATTCTTCCACTCACCATTCTCATAATCAGCCTCAAGCATATGATCAGAATAGTATCTTCCGAAAGGAATATTTTCCAGTGTCATCTCGTTCAACTTGCTTCTCTCTGCACGTGTAATGTTTATATCCATAGCCGCGATCATAATGATATATTTGTTGCAAATAAACAGAAAAAAGTAAAAGCTAACGCTTGTTAATATTCCTGCTCAATGAGTTTTTCAAAAATAGTCTTGCCCAACACCGTGATCACTGATTTTTATCAGCATTCACTTGTATTGATTGATAATGAAATAGCAGATATTGAACCAAAACATCCGCCTGTTAAGGCTGATGAAAATCATACAAATATTTCCGTTTCTCAACAGCCGCCTACCAAGGTTGTTAACACAGAAAAAAATGACGTAAAGCTAAATCTTAAAACAGATGTTTTTCAGCCGCCTGAAAGACGGAACGTAGAAGTGAGTGACACAACAGGCGATGCCACGACTACTGCAGCCGGCTCCATCATTATCACAGAAAATAAGAAGTGGTATTTGGGAGATAACCGAAAGAATGTAACGTTCGTTGTGAATGATAAAGATGCTTTGTACCTGAAAGATGAAGCGCTGGATCTTCTTACCAAATTATTGCCTGCATTGAAATTGAACCTGGGTGATGTGGCTATTGTAAACATTGCCCATCAACCTGCAGATGCCAGGAAAATCAAATATGAATTGAATGCAACTATTGTTGTACTGTTTGGTGTAAAGGCTGAAGAGATAGATCTGCCTTTTAAGATCCCGGATTATAAGGAACAGCAATACAACGTGTGCAGGTATATTCAACTGCCTTCATTGGATTCGTTATTAGGCGATTCGGTTGCGGTAAGAACAGAAAAAAGTAAAGTGTGGGTTGAACTAAAAAAATTGTTTGGCGTATGACAACCATAATCTTTGCCACTAATAACCAGCATAAAGTTGACGAGATCAGAAGTGTAACAGGAAACCGTTTTAACATCATGACTTTGAAAGAGGCAGGAATTGATATCGACATTCCAGAGCCACATGATACTATTGAAGCAAATGCGATAGAGAAAGCCGAGGTGATACATAAACTCACAGGTAAAAATGTATTCAGCGAGGATACTGGCTTAGAGGTCCAAGCACTGAACGGTGAGCCGGGGGTGAAAAGTGCACGTTATGCGGGTGATGGAAAAAATTTCCAGGCCAATATAGATAAGCTGTTAAAAAACCTGGAGCCCCACAGTGATCGAAGCGCCAGGTTCAAAACGGTAATATGTTTGATCCTGAATGATCAGAGATTTTTATATGAAGGTATTTGTGAAGGTGAGATCATAAAAGATCAAAGAGGAAATGAAGGTTTTGGATATGACCCTGTTTTTGTACCTGCAGGCAGTGCGAAAACCTTTGCACAAATGCCTTTGGAAGAGAAAAATGTTTATAGCCATCGTAGAAAAGCCACCGATCAACTGATTGCGTTTCTTTCCAAAAACGGATAAATCCCATATCTGGAAAATATTTCCTGAGATAAAACTTTGCTGCAACCTTCTTTTCTGACTGTTCATCTTGTATGCAAAATGGGTTAGATGCGGAAGGAAGAACTGATGCCACCTCCATATATATGGGAAAGGATCGCAAAGATCCTTGACAGGGAGCAAGCACATTTATTAGTATTAAAGCGTAAAAGGCAAACTGCAATGCTCACGAAAGCAGTTCTGCTGTTATCATCTCTTGTGTTACTCTATTTTGCATTCAACGGCTAACTTGCGGGCATGAACCGTATTAAATTATCATTACCTGAACCATTCTACTTCAGCACAAGATTACCGGTAAGAATTACTGATGTCAACTATGGCGGGCATGTAGGCAATGACGCTTTTTTAAGTATTATACATGAAGCCCGCATGCGATTCTTACAACACCATGGATATGCTGAACTGGAGTTTGCCGGTATTGGGCTGATCATGGTTGATGTTGCTATAGAATATAAAGCTGAGCTGAATTATGGTGACGAGGTAGAAATATTTGTTTCAGCTACTGACTTTGATAAATTAGGTTTTGATCTGTATTACAGAATGGAAATTGTAAAACCAGGGGGAAATGTTTTAGCAGCAAAAGCTAAAACCGGGATGATGGGTTATGATTATGATCTTAAAAAGAAAGTAGCTGTACCGGAAGTAGCAATTAAGAAATTACAAGGTTAGCTATTCCATATTTTCCAGTTCTCTTCGGCCTGGATGGTGAGCATTTCATACCCGTTTTTTATTATCGCACCTTGTTCTTTTCCTTTTTTTAAAAAGACGGTCTCCTCCGGGTTATATACCATATCAAACAAATAATGCCGGGGAGTGATAAACTGGTAAGGAATTCCGGGACATTCTTCCACTTTAGGATATGTTCCTAAAGGCGTACAGTTAATGATCACGTTGTACTCCTGAATGATCTCTTTAGTGATTTCAGAATAAGCAATGCTATGTTTTTTTCCGGGTGTTCTTGATACTGCTACATATTCGATCCCCAGAGAATGTAATACAAATTCTGCAGCACTTGCTGCGCCTCCGGTGCCTAATATCAAAGCTTTTCGGTGATGAGGTTGCAAAAGTTTTTTAAATGAATGATCGAAACCGATGACATCAGTATTGTAACCCTTCAATTTACCACTAACCAGTTTTACGCAGTTGCACGCTACCATCTGCTTTACAGTATCTGTTCCTTCATCTAAAAAGCGAATGATCTTTTTCTTGTATGGAATGGTTACAGCAAATCCCCGGAGTTGTTCATTATCCAACAACTGCTTTACTTCTTCAATTTCTTTAATTGGAAAATTTTCGAACGCACAATCCTTTATTCCCTCATCGGAGAATTTTTTATCAAAATACTGTTTAGAAAAAGAATGTGTTAAGGGAAAACCTATGAGCCCGAAAAGCCTCATGCATTTTCTTTATTCAAATATAAGTGGAAAGTATCTCCACGCAAACCGATGCGCATTGCTTCGAGTGGTATCACTTCCGTTGGAGCGATATTCCCCAGGTTTACATTACATCCAAGCAGTTCAAGGAAATATAATTGCTGTGCTTTTTGCGGCGCTTCCCAGATGATCTTTTCGCCCGGGATCTGTGTAAGTATCTCCTGCACCAAGCCTTCCCTTACTTCACCTGTACCGCGATAGATACCCACGTTCCCTGCTTCTCTTGCTTCGGCGATAACGTAAGATGAACCTGATTCCAATTCAGCTCTCATCAGTTCTATCCACTTATAAGGTGGAATAATGTGAGCCGCATCTTTACTACCCACCTCGCTCAACACTGTTCCATATTTCGTTAGCTTTTCTATATATCCACATTTTTCAGCATGGGGGATTGTGATAGATCCGTCACTCACTTCCATATATTCGATACCGAAATCTTTACATACAGCTATATAGTCTTCGAACTGGTTACGAATTAAAAACGCTTCAAATAGCGTTCCCCCAAAATAGATGGGGATATTATAGCTTTTGTACACTTCAAGCTTCTCACGCAGATTGGGTGTAACGAAGCTTGTTCCAAAGCCCAGCTTCACGATGTCAACATGTGGATGCGAAGCACTCATAAAATTCTGTGCTTCGTTTATACTAAGCCCCTTGTCCATGACCATTGTAATTCCACTACTGCGAGGCTTTAAATTTCTTTCGGGGATCTGGGAGAGATTAAAATTCATCATTCAGTTTTGATGGCGGCAAAAATATAGTAAAGCCATCACTAAACCACTGATATGGGTCATCAATAAACAACCGTTAGTTTCTATGTGAAGAATTATGTTGATTAATGCATCTGCCTGTAACAGGAAAGCTTACAATCTCTTACCTTTTTTAAACCTGGCGATCAGGTCCACCACCTGGCTGTTCTGTAGAATAGACGGATTCATCTCCAATAACTTCTTTACCTGTTTTGGTGATTTTTCCATTCCTTTTTCGAGTTGCAGCATCGCCTCTTTTGATCGGCCTTCAGCAAATAGGGCGGCACTATAATAGAATAAAAAGATAGGCTTGTTCTCTGTAATACGCATAGCGGCTTCACACTGTTCAATAGCTTCATCATAGAAGTTTGCTTTGTACAAACATTTGATCAGCGCTTCCCAGCCAGCAATATTTTTCGGCTTTAACCGAACCACATTAGAAAAATGCTGGATGGCATCTTTGTATAATTCAAGATTCATTAAACATTCACCCATTGCAAGACTATACTCAGGTGTGTTGCGGTGAATCTTCATTGCGTTTTCCAAATTCCTGACGGCACTTTGCCACTGCTCTTCCAGCATGTAGGTAACAGCGATCTTATAATGTAATTTACTATCGTCGGGATTCAAGTGCACAGCTTTCTTATAATGAAACCTCGCCTGAGCATAATTGCCCATCCTATGGTAGCAATGACCAATTGCCTCATAGATCACATCTTCAGGCCTGGATAACTCCAGTACTTTTTCCAGGGCCTCAATAGCTTCCCTGTATTTACGTAAACGCAGGAATGCATCAGCCATGTTACGGTAGGCGTAATCGAACTTCTCATCTATTGCCACTGCATACTGGTATGCGTCTATCGCCTTTTCATATAGTTTCAATCCCTGGTATGCCGCCGCAAGATTGAACCATGCTAATTCATTAAAAGGAAAATCTTCAATTATTCCCTGGTGGAGTTTGATGCTTTCTTCATTTCTGCCAGTGAAGTCTGTCCAGAAACAGATCTTATATAAGGCTTCTTCATTATTCGGTTCTTCTTCTAAGATCAGTTTCAAACAATCGAATACTTTATCAAATTCTTCGTAATCATCGTACACATCCGCCAACTCAAACAGGAGATCAATTCTTTCTTCCCCGTCAAAGTAATTAAGCGCCTGTTGCAATAATTCTACAGCTTTTTCCTGCTGGTCTAAAGCGAGATAGGCATCAGTTTTCAGGATATAGAGGTCAACTTCCTGGCTGCCAAAAGCTTCTGCTTCTTCCAGCAGATCCAAAGCTTCATTGTATTTGCGGGTAGCCAGCAGAAGATCTGCCTTTTTGATTCGTAGGTGAGTAGAATAGGGAAAGTGCTCTAAACCAATCTCTACAGCTTCTAAAGCCTGGTTCAGATCATCCTTCTCATCGTAATAGTCAATTATATGTTCAAAGGAATCTTCTTCAAGGAAAGAATGGCTTCTGCCCAGTTTAAGATTATTGTATTGCTTCAATAAATCTTCTATATCATTACTTTCATCGTGATAATCAGACCTCATGAATATCGGTTTATCCAATATAGACCTAAACAAAATTATTTCCAACTTTGATGTAACTTTTTTTATTTGTTAACGTCTTATTAATATGGCAGGGTGCTTGTTAAATTATTTAAAAAACCCTACTTTTGACTTAACAAATGAAAACGTACAAGCTATATAACAAATTTGTGATCGCACTGTTACTAACAGTTGTGGTAAATATAGCTGCTTTAGGTACAGGCTTAACAGGGAAGAATAAATCTTCTTTCAGTTTAAAGAATGTAAGCAAAGCAAAGGGTTTTTCATTGACCAATTTAAAAGGTGGTTTTCAATTTAAAAGCTCTTCTCTTATCAATTACCAGAGAGAATCTAACAACACAGTTTCTGTAAATTCTGTGATCAAATATCAAAACGGAAACACCACTTACGTTTACTCTTATAAATTAAAAGCCAAAACTCCTTTGTTCAAGGCTCCTCAGGCTCCTGCTATTCGCTAGTTAATCACTCTGTATCCATCTTTAGGTATTTCAAACCGGGAGACCGGCACCGGGCTTAAATTTAATTTTGTAGCTCTATATGAAATTCTCTCTGCCGATCCTGTTGCAATTGTCTCATATTCTAATACAAATCCCGGAATGTTTCTAAACTGGAATTCATAAGCTGTTGTGGAAGGAATGATCTGGGGTGCATAATAAACATCAAACTTAGAGCTATCCCGCAATACTATAGTTGCCCTCTTACATTCGTACCCCAATATGGTTTTACTCTCGTTACTATAAGATATAGAAGCATCTTCATATCTTCTATTTAATTCCAGCCATTTTAAACTATCAACATTACGCATAACTTTTACTGTACCTAACTCCTGCAATATCACCCCTGCGTTTCTTTTGGTATCATATATCTTCTTTTGAATAAAAGATTGATTGATGTAGTCTACCCTGCTAAGGTTATTCCTAATATATACTACCATAGCTGTTTGCGAGAGTGTATCTGAATTTTTGCTATCATTTTTTAAGGCGGAAAACTCCACTGTACATTCAAATATTGTTTTTGGTTTAGGCTGTGCATTAACAGCTACAAAACAGAAAGAGAGGATGGTGGTAAATAAAAGTCTCATTACTCCGTAATTAAAATGGAATGTAGTAAAAAAGCTCTGCAAAGTGCAGAGCTTTTAATAATGTAATTTTTACTTTTTGTTTTGACCGCGTTGCTTCATTTCCTGAAGCTTCTTTTGGCTTTCCATCATCTGCTGGTAACGCTCCTGCCATTTACTCTGCTTTTTGGGCGCTTTTCTTTTCGCTTCAATCTTAGCGAGCACTTTATCATGATCGATAATATAGTTCTGTATCACGTACTGTAATCCCAAAGTGATCAAATTCGATACAGTATAGTACCAGGTTAAAGCCGCAGGTAAAGAGTTAAAAATGAATAATAGAATTACGGGGAATATATAAGGCATGTACTTCATAACAGGATTATCCTGCTGAGGCGTCATGCTGATATTATAAATGGAGATAAGGAAGCTGGTGATTACCGCGGTTAAAGTAAATAAGCTGACATGGTCTCCGAAGAATGGAATACTGAAGGGTAAATTAGCGATCACATCATATTGTGAGAGATCATCTGCCCAGAGGAACTTCTCTCCTCTTAGTGCAAGATTTGAGTTGAAGAAACTATACAACGAAAAGAATATCGGAATCTGCAGCAAGGCAGGAATACATCCGCCCAATGGATTCACTCCTGCTTCTCTAAATAATTTCATCTGCTCCATCGCAAATGCCTGCTGATCTCCGGCCATTTTTTTCTTTAACACATCAAGTTCTGGCCGTAAAGCTTTCATCTTCGCCCCACTTAAATAACTACTATACGTTAACGGAGCCGTAACCAAACGAATGAACAATGTTAGTAAGGCAATGGCCCATCCTAACTGGCTTATAAAGCTGGTAAAGAAATCAAACACCGGCATGATGATCCACCGGTTAATGTATTTTACAAATGCGAACATTCCTGAGCCAAGGTCAACAATGTTCATCATTTCATTATTATAGCTCTTGAGTATCTTATAATCATTAGGACCGTAATACAACTGAAGTGCTGCTGTACTTGTACTTCCGGCGGGCATCTTCAGTCTTAGTGTAGCGGTATTATCGTACAACATATGTGTTGTATCCGGCAATGAGGTCATCTGCAAATTCGCAGACTCAAATTTATTTCTTGCAATAATCGTTGTATTGAAGAATTGTTGTTTAAATCCAACCCAATCAACAGGTTTTGTAAAATCTTCTTTTGCACCCTCTGCAGCTCTTGTAAAATCATAATCACCTTCGGTGAGATATACGAGATTAGAAACCTGCTTTTCATATTTAGCATCTCTCTGATGTTGCTTCGTATCTACAGCCCAACTCATGTTCACCATATTCTGGCTAAGCAACCTATCAGCTCCATTCATTATTACATTCCAATCAATGAGGTAATCGTCTTTACGAATGATGTATTGGTGTGTAATACTTCTACCATCAGCAGATGCTAAAGAAAAACTCACTAATTGACTTCCATCCGCGTTCTTTGTTACAGCTGAAGGAGTAAAGAATAATTCATTAGTATATGCCGAACGATTATTAGAAGTATTGATACTATATGCCAGCTTATCATCCTTTCCTCCACTCAAGATCACCTGGCTACTATCCCAGCTTCTGAACTTTTTCAGTTCTACCTGTTTCAGCATTCCTCCCTTGTTACTGAAGCTCGCCTTCATCACTTCATTCTCTACAACAACCATTTGTTCAGTACCAGTTCCTGCATTCTGAAAATCACCTGCTACGCCGGTAGCCTGTAAAGAATCTTTATAAGTAGAATCAGTTTTTGCCCTCATCGTATCTACGGGCATTTTAGCTGCATTAACCTTTGCTATTGAATCTTGCCTTTGCTGCTCTTTTTTCTTATCCTCAGCCAGGGCCATTTGTTGCTTATTGTTGTACCAGAAATACAACATGAACAATACGAATAACAACACAAAACCAATTATCGTATTCTTGTCGGTCTTCATCTGTTAAAGTAAATTAGGCGGCAAAGGTAATCAACCAATTAAGATAGGCAAATGTGTTTACAGCCTGGTTTTCAGCCATTCGTTAAACATTACAAAAGAAATTAGTTTGTTACCTGAATTATTGCCTTTCTCTGTTACTTAGTAGAGATATTTTTATGGACCCAGCCTTCATAGCTTCGATTTTACTTTTGTTGCGTCGCACTCTTGTACGTTCAGTTCATTTTTCACCAAAATGATAGCCTTCCTGCACTATATCAAACATGCATCGTTAAAAAAGAAAATAAAGTGGAGTATATATGCACTCCTCATCATTTGGTTCTGGTTTTCTTTACCAACTAAACTCTTCAACTCACCAACTTGTTTTGTGATTACAGATAAAGATGGAAATCTCTTGAATGCCTCCATAGCCTCAGATGGGCAATGGCGTTTTCCTTATAATAAGGAAGTGCCGCAAAAATTTATCGATTGCATCACTACGTTTGAGGACAAACGATTTTATTATCATCCCGGCATAGATCCTTTTGCGATAAGCCGTGCTGCATACAAGAATCTTACGCGTCAAAAAGTAGTAAGCGGAGGCAGCACCTTGACCATGCAGGTTATCCGTTTACACAAAAAGAACAGCAACCGAAGCATCTGGAATAAGATGAGCGAAAGCATCTTAGCTGTTCGATTAGAAATCACTAATTCAAAAAAAGAAATACTCGCACTTTATTCCTCCAATGCACCATTCGGAAGTAATGTAGTTGGATTGGATGCAGCTGCATGGAGATATTTCGGAAGAAGCGCACAACAACTAAGCTGGGGAGAAATGGCTGCTCTTGCAGTGCTGCCCAATTCACCTGCATTAGTTCATCCCGGAAGAAACAGAGATATACTGTTGAAAAAAAGAAATGACCTGCTGAATAAACTGTACAGCAGTAAAAAAATTGATCAGCAAACCTGTGAACTTGCCAAACTGGAACCGCTTCCATCTGAACCAAAAGCACTGCCTCAATCGGCGCCACATCTTGCAGACAGATTCAAACGTGAATACCAATTACAGAAAAGGAATGATAGCACATCAACAGGTATTCAAACTACAATAGATCGAAACTTACAGCAACAAGTAAATGCTATTCTTGAACAACATCATCTCAACCTGAAAGGAAATTTCATTAATAACGCCGCCGCGTTAGTAGTGGAAGTAGAAAGCGGAAACATTCTTTCTTACGTTGGCAATATCTATCAACCTAAAAACGCAAACATCGAAAGTCACGTTGATGTGCTTTCGTCAGTAAGAAGTCCCGGCAGCACCTTAAAACCTTTACTCTACGCATCGCTGCTTTCACAAGGCGCCATGTTACCGCGGCAGCTTATCCCTGATATACCTACGCAGATCGGCGGATTCACTCCTCAGAACTTTGATTTAGGGTATGATGGCGCTGTTCCTGCAAATCGTGCTTTAGCAAGAAGTCTTAATATTCCTGCAATTAAAATGTTACAGCAATACAAGTATCAGCGATTTTATAACCAGTTAAAACAGTTTGGTATCACCTCATTAAATCGTTCTGCTGATACATACGGAATGAGTTTGATCTTAGGTGGATGCGAAATATCTCCTTATGAATTAGCTGGTGTATACAGTAGCATGGCCCGAATGTATCTGCACCAGAGAAAGAACAAAGGAGAATGGAATGGAGAGGATTGGTTTATGCCAAGATATTATAAGGCGGGAGGCGGGAGGCAGGAGGCAGGAGCCAAAACCAACGAGCTCCTTGATTATACAGCAATATGGCATACACTAAATGCAATGAATGAAGTAGCTCGTCCTGGTGAAGAAGGTTTGTGGGGTTTATTTTCATCTGCTCAACGTATCGCGTGGAAAACCGGTACAAGCTTCGGTTTCAGAGATGGCTGGGCAATTGGCATCACACCAAAATATTGTGTTTTAGTTTGGACAGGTAATACCACAGGCGAAGGGAGGCCTGAACTTACAGGTATTAACACGGCTGCACCGATTCTATTTGAGATCTTCAGATCATTACCTACCTCTAATTGGTTTGAACCGCCAGCTTATAACGTTACGTATATTCCGGTTTGTCATCAATCTGGCTATAAATCAAACAGGGAATGTAATGATGTAGATACGATACTCGTTTCATCGATGGCGAAGAATAATGCGCCACTTTGTCCATATCACAAAACTATCCACTTAGACAGAACAGGTAATTACAGGGTTACAGAGGCGTGTGAATCTCCTTCTTCTATGC
>JAEZDC010000131.1 GCA_023429825.1 Bacteroidota bacterium
GTGTTCCTGAGGCACCTACCCAAAAGCCGAGATCTTCTGCAATTCTGGAAATGTTGCCACGTAGCCCTGCAACATCTTTATATGCCTCATCAATATCGGTGCAGATATCCGTTCCTACTTCTACAACTGCTTGGTGCATCTCAGCTTTTACTTTATCACGTAAAAGCTTTTGGCCTTCCATTACAATTTGTTGTTCATGGCTTTTGAGTTCGCGGGTCTCAGGGTCAATGACCATATATTCTTCTTCAACTCCTAAAGTGAAATGACGATACGATAGATTCATATTTTGCAGTTGTTCATTGCTCAATAAGGTTCAGAAACGATGAAAGGATTGCGACGCAACAGGCGATGCCATGCATTATGTCGCTGGTATTATATCAATGCTTTCTTTGCACTTCCTTTTTTTACATACTCGCCCCAGGTTAAATTGTCTTTTCCTGGCTTTTGTGCTAAAGCTCTCTCGATAGCATAGTTGGCCATAGTTTCTACCACCCATTCAAAATTCTCCTCACCAACACTTGTTCTTTCCGCGTCAGGCGCAGGATTACAAAAATCGATCGCATAAGGAATATTATCCCGCACCGCTAATTCAACTGTGTTGAGATCATAACCGAGATATTGATTGATGCGTAAAACGATCTCTTCCATTTGTTTCAATCGCTCCGGTGTAGGAGAGAAACTTGCCTGATACCGAAGGTGATGCGGATTTCTTGGTTCGTACGTCATAATGCGTACATGTTTTCCGCCAATGCAATAACAGCGATAATATTCTTCGAATACGATCTCTTCCTGCAACAGCATCACAAGCTGGCCCGTCTCTCCATGCTTATCAAAAAAATCATCTACGCTTTCCAGGCGATATACGTTCTTCCATCCACCACCTGCGAATGGTTTCATGTAAGCAGGGAAACCAACATAGTTGAAAATATTTTCCCAGTCCAGAGGATAGGAAAGATTGGAGAATGATTGATCAGTTGTATCGGGCGGAAGATCACGGGATGGAAGTATCACGGTTTTTGGTACAGGTACTCCGATTTTTGTTGCAAGGCAGTTATTGAAAAATTTTTCGTCGGCGCTCCACCAGAAAGGATTATTGATAACTGCAGTTCCTGTAAGTGCAGCGTTCTTTAAATATGCTCTGTAAAAAGGAACATCCTGGCTGATGCGGTCTACGATAACAGCATAATCAGTGGGCTCACCTTGTGCAACCTTATCAATGCGTACAGGTTCAGCGGTGATGCCTTCAACATTTTTACTGTTGATTCTTTCTATGAAAGCCATTGGAAAGCTTCTTTCCTGGCCGAACATGATGCCGATTTTTTTCATCTGCTTCTTTTTTAAATTTTATAGTGATAAGGTGGAATGACCATTGAAATATGGTTCATTTCATAACTGGCTCTTTTGCATGGAAGGTGTGTATATGAATCGTTTCCAATATAAATAACTTTCTGGCAATTTTGATCTGTGGGCAACTATTTCAGGCATGAATTTTTTATTACTAACTCAGCCGTTATATTTGAAAATATGCCCATTGCGAAAACTGTAGCGTTAGAATCGATTATTACTGAGCAAATAACCATAGACTCTGATTTTTTAGAAAGAGAAGTTATTATTGACGCTTACCTGCCGAAGAATGTTGTACTTCCCGAACAATTAAGCTTACTGATAATTAATGACGGACAGGATTTGCTTAAAATGCCGTTTGATGAAATACTTGATAAAGAGATAACTAATGGAACCATCGAACCATTAATGTGTATTGGCATTCATTGCGGAGCAGAAAGGAAACTGGAGTACGGAACCATGTACACCGCTGATTACAAAGGGCGGGGCAGCAAAGCTGGGTTATATAAGAAGTTTGTTTTTGATGAGTTAATGCCGGTGATTCGAAAGAAGTATAACGTTCAAAATTTTAAGGAGAAAGCTTTTGCAGGATTTTCTTTAGGAGGATTGAGTGCTTTAGATATCGTTTGGAATCATGCCAACCAGTTCAGCAAAGTAGGAGTGTTCAGCGGTTCGCTTTGGTGGAGGAGAAAAAGTTATGATGAAGGGTATAGCGATGAGATGGATCGCATCATGCATTTGCAGGTGAGGAAAGGAACATTCCATCCATGGTTGAAATTCTTTTTCGAATGTGGAACCTTAGACGAAAAAGAAGATAGAAATGGTAACGGTATCATCGATTCAATTGATGATACACTTGATCTGATCCATGAGCTAAAAGCCAAAGGGTATACTGACGAACATATTGAGTACCTCGAGATAAAGAATGGTAAACATGATGTAGCTACCTGGGCAAAAGCACTTCCGGAATTTTTGAAATGGGGCTGGGGTAAATAGATACCCTAATTTCCTTTACATCTTTCAATGCCCGCCTTCGCCCGCTGATCTATAGCATCTTTGTACTCATGGTCGTCCATTGCCAAACATCTTTCATAGTACTTTATTGCTAGATCTTTTTTTCCTTGCCGCTCATAAATCTGCCCAAGTTGCACCGCAGCCCTGCTTGCAAAATATTCCTTCCGGTCCTCCCCGATAGATATGGCTTGTAAATAATAGTTGATAGCAGGAGCATCGTTCTTGAGGTCATCATTGATCCTTCCCATCCGGTAAGCGAACTCTAATTGCTCTTCTGTTTTTTGAAAGTCGTTAATGCTTTTATCTTTAAGTAAATTCAACGCTTCGGTATTATTACCTCCGTCATTTAACAACCGTACTTTCAGTAATAAGATATTCGGCCAAGTTGCGGACTTAGCATCCTTTAAAGCTTTTTTATCTGAATCAGTAGTAGTGCCTCCTTTACTTAAAACTTCTTTCCTGGTTCGTTCAGCCATTTGTATATTACCCTGCAGGTAGTAACACCAACTGAGTTTTTGATAAGCTTCTTTCAAAAAAGATTTTCCTTTAAAATTTTTAGCGAATCTCGTAAGATGAGAAATGGACTCTGCAGTTTTTAGCTGGTGTAATTTTACCATGCCGCGGTAATAATCCCATGTAGCCGTTTGGAGGTATTCCGGCGAATGATCAATATTCTGCAATACACGTTCTGTAAACAGCGTTTGTTTATTATTCATTGAAAGACTAACTGCTAAAAAAGCAAATAGGTGATTATGAGAAATATCCAGTTTCTTAGATTGAATAAAAGGAATTACATCATCCTTCCTGTTCTCCACGTAAAACATAAGATAGGAGTATAAGAATATTCCTTCACTAGAAAAAACCCTTGCCCATGGGTCACTGCTTTCGACAAAAGCCCTGGTGGCAGCCATTCCTTTTTTTACTGAACCTTTCATTCCAAATAAGCTGGCTATCCATTTATAACTTTTAGGAATAGTACCTATCATTGCCTGCATTGGCCCATGCAGCAGATCATTCGGTATAAAAGTGGGAAACTCTTTCTTGTTTTCTTTTATGTAATTATATCCTCTTCTGAAATCCCATCCCGCACTCCATCTTTCACCAAACTTCAGGTCAACACCTGCTTTTTGCAGGTATACCATCCCCAAACAAAACCGGTAAAAGGGAGAGGTCTTATCACCTTCTTTCAAAAGTTCAATTCTCTCGTCAACATTGTCTTTAAAAACTTTATACTCTGCGGGGTCTTCATTGAAGAACAGCTTGAAGAAGTCAATATAGTTTTCCAGCGCAACAGGAATGAGATTATCAGGGTTTTGTTGCCTGGCTTTCGCGATCAGTTCCTGGCCATTCGCAAGTTTAAGTTGAATAATCTCCTTATATGCCTGTTGACAAACAGAGTTAAACTCATAAACTTTTTTTGCATGCGCAAAACTGCCCAGGCACATCATTATCACTGTACACCAAAACCTCATAAGATAAAAATAACAAAGGGCAACCATATGGCTGCCCTCAACTATTAAACGAAATTATTTATTTAAGATCCACTGCATCGTGAAGATCCCTGTCAACTAAAATTCTTCCGCAGTTCTCGCACACCATTACTTTTTTGTGCTGGCGGATCTCACTTTGTTTTTGAGGAGGAATCGAGTTATAGCAACCGCCACATGCATCTCTCTCAACAGGTACTACAGCCAAACCATTTCTATAGCTATTCCTGATCCTGTCATAGCTGTATAACAGTCTTTCATCAATATGTGTACGGGCATCATTGCTCACTTTGCTGTATTGCTTCTCTTCTTTTTCTGTATCAGCAATGATCTTTTCCAGTTCACCTTTTTTGTGGGTTAACACACCTTCCTTAGCTGCGATCTGCTTCTTTGCATTATCCAAAGCTCTTACTTTATCAGCAAGCTCTTCGTTCGCATCTTTGATATGCTTTTCAGCAAGCTTCACTTCAAGCTGCTGCATTTCAATTTCTTTATTGATCGCCTCAAACTCACGGTTGTTCTTTACATTCTCACTTTGCTTCTCGTATTTATTAGCTAAAGCTTCAGATTCCTTGATCACATTTTTTTTGCTCTCAATGAATTCAGTGATACCGTTGATCTCTTCCTCGATTCTTGTTCTCCTGCTGTGCAAACCTGTGATCTCATCTTCCAGGTCACTTACTTCCATTGGAAGTTCACCTTTCAGGATTGCAATTTCATCCAGCTTGCTGTCGATCTTTTGCAATTTCACTAACCCTTGCAATTTTTCTTCAACAGAAAAGTCTTTAACTGCTGCCATATTTGTGTTTGTAATTTGAAATGTATTTGAGGATTATGATACCAGCTTCAGTATTCCATAGCATCGTCTGTTGCGTCGCAATCACTTCATCTTTCAGAAAAGGATGCATCAGCTAACTTTCCATTCACGACCAAGCCTCACAAAAAATACTTCACCGGATTCGTTTCCATCCCAGTTTTAAGGACGGCAAAAGTAGGGAATTTCTGCTGTAAAACCTCCATCAGCAGCTCAATCGTAAACTGTTCACTTTCATAGTGCCCGATATCGGCGATCACCATTTTCCCCTCTGCATCAAAGAACTCATGGTATTTCATGTCTGCAGTTACGTACACGTCAGCTCCAGCCGATAAAGCTCTTTTGGTCAAAAAACTACCTGCACCACCACATATAGCAACTTTTCTTACTTTCTTATTCAATAATCCGGTATGACGTATTACTTCCAAACCAAAGCTGGTTTTCAGTTGATTAAGAAAGAAATGTTCATCCATAGGCTCGGGCATTTCTCCAATCAGCCCACTGCCAACTTCTTTGAAATAATTGCCCAGCGGAATTACATCATAGGCCACCTCTTCGTATGGATGAGCCTTTATCATGGCCGTGATGATCCGCATTTGCAGGTGCGCAGGAAAAATGATCTCGATCTTAACTTCATCCTCCTCGTGTCGTTTTCCCTTTTCTCCAACATAAGGATCAGTTTCCTCGCCGGCTTTGAATGTGCCCCTGCCGGGGATATTGAAGCTGCACTCACTATAATTTCCAATTTGCCCGGCGCCTGCTTTAAAAATGGCATTTCTTACTTCCTCAGCCTTATTCTCCGGAACGAACACATACAATTTTCGAAGATGATTCTCTTTTGGTAATAACACCTGCACATTTTGAAGACCTAACTTTTCAGCGATCTTTCCATTTACCCCCTGAAGTATGTTATCGAGATTGGTATGAATGGCATAGATCGCAATATCATTTTTGATGGCAGCTATTACTGCACGTTCCACGTAGTTTTTTCCGTTGATCTTTTTCAATCCGCTAAAGATGATCGGGTGATGTGCAACCACTGCATTGCACCCTTTTTCTTTTGCCTCATTGATCACTTCTTCTGTTGCATCTAAGGTGCATAGCACACCTGTGCATTCCCAGTTTTGATCGCCGGTAAGTAAACCCGAGTTATCATATGTTTCCTGGTAACTGGGGGGCGCCAGCTCTTCTAAAGCGGTAATGATTTCCCTGATCTTCATATGAATAAAGATAAAGAATCAGTGAGCACTTAACGGGTAAAGATGAGCCTGAAATAAAGGAACATCGCAATAAAGTGCATCAGGAAAGCCGTGCCCACTACAGCAAAAAAATAGATCAGCAAAGCTTTAAAATTGCGGTTGGCAATAAGAATAGTTCTAAGTTTTGAATGAATTAGCCACACCGGAATTGCAACTATAAGAAAATAAAGTACCACAAGCCATTGCCAATGCGGAACATACTCCATCAGTTCATCATTTCTTTTGCATTTTCTAAAGCTGCAGCTGTAGGTTTTTCACCGCTCAGCATTTTTGCAATGGCAGTGATTCGCTCATCGTTATCGAGCAGGCGAATGTTTGTCTTGATCGCATCTCCTTTGATCTCTTTATAAACAAAGAAATGGGCATTTGCCTTTCCTGCGATCTGCGGTTGATGGGTGATGCAGATGATCTGGCGTTTCGCAGCAAGACCCTTCATAATGATACCAACCTGTTTTGCTGCTTCACCCGATATTCCAGTATCGATCTCATCAAAGATCATTGTAGGCAGATCGATATGTTGCGCAACAAGTGATTTGATGCAAAGCATTAAACGGCTCAGTTCACCACCACTTGCTACTTTCCTTATTGGTTCAAAGCGATTGCTTTTGTTGGCATCGAACAGGAATTCGATCTGGTCTGCACCAAATTCATTTAACGAAGTTTCAATGATAGCCACTTTCAATCTGGCATTCGGCATCCCTACCTGGTGCAAAAGCCTATTCACATTTTCTTCCAAAGGCTTTACTTGTTTATTGCGTGCAGATGAAATTTTTGTAGCTAAAGATTTTGCTTGTTGCAAAAGATCTTCCACCTGTTTTTCTTTCGCTGATATGGATTCATCAATATTAAGAACTGCATTCAGCTTTTCTTCAAGATCAGTTTGAATGGAAATTAATTCAGTTGTAGTACTTACACCATGCTTTTTCAAAAGCTTATACCCTGCAGTGATCCTGTCGTTAATAAGGTTGATCCTTTTTTCATCAAAGTGTATGCTGTCATTAATGTTTTCTGTTTCATCAGCAATGTCATTCAATTCTATTTGTGCACTCTGTAATCTTTCAATGATCGTAGGCAGCTTCGGATGATGCGTTGAAAATCCATGCAATTGTTGAACTAATTGCTTTAACGAAGCAACAACAGGCTGATCACTTTCTTTTAGTTGAAAACTGACTTTAGATAGAGCTGTTTTTATTTCTTCAGCGTTGCTAAGCAATTTTAATTCCTGGTCAAGTTCTTCCAGTTCATTCTCTTTTAATGAAAGTTCATTTAACTCGTCAAATAAAAACTGGTGATAATCTAATTCTTTATTAAAGCTGGCTTTTTGTTGCTGTAGTTCCTCCAGCTCTTTAGTTGCATTTCTCCATTGGTGAAATACCAAATTATAATTACCAAGTAACACTGTGTTGTTTGCAAGAGCATCTATCACTTCTCTTTGAAAATCTGCATCACCTAACTCTAATGTATCAAACTGCTGGTGAAGATCTACCAGTAAAGAAGCTAATTGTTTTATTTGCTGCAGAGTGGCAGGCGTATCATTAATAAAGCTTCGGCTTTTTCCGTTTGTAGCGATCTCCCTGCGAAGTACCAGCTCTGTCTCATCGTCCAGTTCATTATCCCGGAGAAAATGTTTTACGGCTTCTTTGTTTTCAATACTGAAGCTTCCTTCTACAATGCATTTTTTTTCTTTGTTGAGCAGCACATTGGTCTCGGCTCTTTCACCTAATATCAAACTCAGCGCACCCATCAGTATACTTTTTCCTGCACCCGTTTCACCGGTAATGATGTTCAGGTTGGGAGAAAAGTTGATGATGATCTCATCAATGATCGCATAATTCTGTATAGAAAGTTTCTGCAGCATCTCGGAAGCAAATATGCAAAGGTTGAATGGTAAAAGAAAGAAGTTTACGCTATTGTTGATAATTGTTTCGAAAGTTTGGCTGCTGATGTTTGACAGGACGCTGAAGTGTGCGACGCAACGAAGATCAATAGACAATAAAAAGATGGTCAAAAAGAAAACACCCTGAATTTCAGGGTGCTTATTAAATTATTGAGCGATCATGATCTTTTGCGTTACAACCTCTCCATTCTTAATAATGCGAAGGAAGTATTCACCGGAATTCATGTTGCTGACATTTAGTTGAAGATTATTGCTTCCGTGCCTGATGTTGTGTGTTTCATGTAAATGTATCCTGCCAAGTACATCAACGATCTGCACTGTCGCATTTCCTGCTTTATCTGAAGGAAGTACAATATTCAGTTTATCTTTTGCAGGCACAGGATACACCTGCATCTGCGGTGCTTTACTTTGGCAGTTTACCGAGGTAATAAACGAATAAGTAAACTTTCCGTCTTTATCAAGTTGTTTTAAACGATACAAAGCAGTACCACCTGCCGCATCAACAAACTGGTAACTTTTCGAGGTCATACTGTTACCCGAAGCTTTTATAGAACCAATGTTCGTCCAAATTTGACCGTTACTGCTTTTTTCAATTTCAAATATAGCTGTGTTCAATTCCGTTGCGGTTTGCCAGTTCAACTTAGCGCCTTTACTAAAACATGATGCATCAAAGTTGCTTAGTACAACAGGTAAAGTATTAGAACCTAGCGCCAGTGCATTTGTATACGTTTGGGAATTCACAATAGCTTCTCCATTCCCTGATGTGATCGACATTGCATAACTGCTTAATGGACCAGGAAAACCTCCATCACCCGAATGCACCATCGCATAACCTGCCTGTGGATGTGTAGGCGATAAAGCCCATAGCTTAACTGTGAATACATTTGTCCACGCAGTGGTAAGCGTAATACCTCCCGAAGACGGGGAAAGTGTACCAGCCACTGTTCGATCGAACAGCTCTCCGTTTGGGTTAACAGATACCACGTTACATTGGTTTACTGTTAAGTATTGAAAAGTTGCTGTTGAGAAGTCTGCTGAAATATTAATATTGGATGAAGGCGAACCTGTACAATTTGCTGTGGTGGGCAACATTGCTTTTGCAGATTGCCAGCTGAAGCCGGCTGTGATATCTGTGGCGGTAAATGATCCGCCTGCCGATCTCATTTCAAAGCTAATATCTACCGAACCCACTGCAGGTCCTGCACCATCGGGGTCTGTCGGATCATAATAACTCTGCATCAACCGCCACTCTGCCACTTGTGCATGCAGAGCAACCGTGCAAAGGATACATCCTGTGAGTGCAATAAGTTTTATATATAATGATGCGCTTTTCATTAATCAGGTACATTACTTTTTATGATGGCATTGGCTGCAATGTTTCTACCGGGTACACTGCTTGAGCCCTGGTTGGATAACATCGCTCTTGTAAGGGTTATGTCGATCGCGTTTACTGCAGCATTTAGGTTTACATCGTGTAATTGATAACCTGCAATCAGGTTTGAAACAGCAGTTCTGATCGCATCTACATCTGCAGAGGTGATACTATTGCTTTTGTTCACGTCGCCTGCCCATAATCCATAAGCAGTGCTGGAACCTAAGGCTGATACAGGGTCTGATACTGCACCCGAAGCCTTATATACATTCGCAAGTGAAGTAAAATCATTTGTAAAACTTCCGGTAGTGTTAGACGCAATGCTATTGCTCATCACGCCCAGGTGATTGCGGTGGCGAACGACCATGAAGCCTGCACCTTGTTTTGAGATATCGAAAGAGATAGGCGTAATGCCATCTACATCTGCAACAGTTCCATTCTTCAATAGAAAGCCGGCTTTTCTGCCGATGATAGTCGAGGATGAAGCATCATCAGCAATCCCTGAAGATGGTTTTCTCCACTCCACTAATATCCAGTCTACAATATTTGCATTTGGTACGGACGTAACAGATTCAGTACCTGTATAATTAAACGGTGAGGTGTTGTATGGCTGCGACAGTGGGATCGCTCCTGCACTATTCAACTTAGTTGTCATTTCCGAGGTTCCATTCCATGCACCACTTAAAACAGCAGTCGCATTGAATGTGTGTTTGGGATCTGCGAGCTTCCATTCATTTGAGAATTCCAAAGCAGTAATACCAGAAGAGACCAAATATGATGAAGTGGTATTTACTGTATTAGCTGTGAGTTTTGCATTCCATTCACCGGAAAGATTTTTCCATGGTGCAAGATTCGATTCGGTATTCGTATTTAATTCACTCACTGAATATGGCATTCTCACATCTGCAGTAAATCCTGCTCCTCCGTTCGCTGTGAAATTAAACTTACGGTTTACTTCTCTTTCATTACCAGAAGGATCTCCACCTGCTTCCATATTCACCAGGATATCAGTTGGTGCCGTTCCATTGTTAGTGGTGATGATCATATTGGGTGAATTGAACATATACCCCGTTCCATTCAACCATCCTGTTCTTCTCACCTTACCTTCTATATACGTCCCTGCTGCATAGGAAAAAGCTGCCGTCGCTGGAGCAATGAACTCGTAGCTATTATTAAGATCAGTAGAAAAACTTCCGGAAGTGAGCGTAAAGCTGTTGCCAAGATTAAAACTTCCTGCAAGTGTTACTCCACCACTATTTGTTTTTTCGATCACCAACGATCGGTAAGTTGCTGATCCGCCCTTTAACGTAACCATTCCGGCACCGATTAGTTTAAGAACATCAGAATTTGCGGGTGAAACATATGTGCCATTATTCGTGAAGCTTCCGTGTACTTCCAATATACCGTTATTCTCTATTGTTCCTGTGAAGCTGAGATCGCCTGAGCAAACGATCTTTGATCCGCTGGAAATTTTGATCGTAGCTCCATTGGTCACTAACTGAGCTGCAGACCTCATAGGGAGGAATGCAACCGCAAAACAAATAATTGCAAGCAGGAGGGTATGAGATCTTGATGTCATGGATGCTTAGCTTATGATAAAGGTAAACTTTTTGCTAACCTTGCCCATCCCTTGTATTATGCAATTTGCTAATACAAAGCCGGGCTACATTCATTTCCTGTCAATGTGAATATTGTTAATACGTAATTACTTATACGTAATAATATTGACTTCCGTTGTTCCACCTTAAAAACGCATTTAGTTCAATTTAATTTTACTAAAGCTCAAATAATTATACCTGTTCAGATTATCCTTTCACATTCCACCCATTTCACTAATTTGGCGGCTCGTCTAATTTTTAAATAAACTGCTATGATCAAATTACAAGTAATTGGCCATTTGGGTAGAGACTGTGTGGTGAACAATGTAAATGGGAAGAACGTTATCAACTTCACCGTGGCTCATTCCGAGAAATTCAAAGATGCTCAGGGAAATCAAAAAGATAGGACCATTTGGGTAGATTGTGCCTGGTGGACAGAAAGAACAGGGATCGCTCCTTATCTCAAAAAAGGTGTGCAGGTATATGCAGAGGGCTCACCGGATGTAAGAACATATCAAACGCAAGATGGTAAACAGGGAGCCTCTCTGACAGTGCGGGTTCAAAGTGTGCAGTTGTTGGGCAGTAAGCAAGGTGGCGATAACCAGGGTAGTAATAGTTACAATAACAACAATCAATCTTATAATCAGCCAACTTATAACCAGGTAGCAACGCCTTCGGCAGCAGACATTACCGAGCCATTGGACGATCTTCCATTCTAAGATCATTTGATCATATTATTAAAGGTGAACTCATTCGTTCACCTTTTTTATTGGCCTGTCACTGCAAACCAAGCCCGATTTCTTCTTTCATCTGTTTCAATCAGTTTACTTTGTGTAATGAGACCAATTGCACTGTTTAGCTTCATCCTGCTGTCTGTTTCGTCCTCCGCACAAAAGTTGATCGACTACGTAAATCCATTCATCGGCACAGCCGCCCACGGGCATACTTATCCCGGTGCAACATTGCCATTTGGTATGGTGCAGTTAAGTCCGGATAATGGAAGAGGTGGTTGGGATTGGTGCAGTGGTTACAACTACAGCGATTCAGTGATCGTAGGCTTTAGTCATACACATCTCAGCGGCACAGGTATCGGTGATCTGTGCGATATATCTGTAATGCCGACGGTTGGAAGAAAGCCGGATACACTTTCTGTGAGAAGCAAATTCTCTCATCAACAGGAATCATCGAAGCCGGGTTATTATTCTGTTTTGTTGAAAGATTATAATATCAAAGCAGAACTCACTGCATCTAATCGCTGCGGATTGCATCAATATACTTTTCCTGCAAGCAATGATGCCACAATTCGTTTCGATCTGGGCTTCGCGATCAATTGGGACAGACCAACACAAACTTTTTTTCGCAAGATCAATGACAGCACTTTCGCAGGCTTTCGTTTTTCTTCGGGTTGGGCAAAAGATCAGCGGGTGTATTTCGCTGTGCGATTAAGTAAACCGATCAAAGACCTTGTACTCTTTTCCGATAAAAAAATAATAATCAATGCGACTGAAGCCAAAGGAAAAGAAGTGATCGCTCACCTGGTCTTTAACACCACCGATAAGGAAAAAGTATTGATGAAGGTAGGCTTGAGCTTTGCCAATGAAGACGGTGCAATGCGATCGCTTACTGAAATAGAAGGATGGAATTTTAATAAGGCTGTAGCAACTGCGCAAAAGATTTGGGAGAACGAATTGGGCAAGATCCGCATCACCTCAAGCGATCTTGCATTTAAACAAACTTTTTACACAGCTCTTTATCATACTTACCTGGCACCTGTTACGTACAGCGATCTTAATGGAAATTACAAGGGCGCTGATGGGAATATTCACAAAGGTGAGAACATCACCACCGTTCAATCACTTTGGGATACATTCAGAGCAGCAAATCCCTTACTCACCATCACACAACCTGGCCTGGTGCCTGCAATCATCAACTCGTATCTCGCATTTTATAAACAACATGGATTGTTACCAGTGTGGGACCTGTACTTCAACGAAACCAATACCATGACAGGTTACCATGCAGTACCGATCATTGCTGATGCCATTTTAAAGAACATACAAGGCTTTGATCACAACATCGCTTATGAAGCCATGAAGAAATCTGCCGATCAAAACATACGCGGTACTGATTTTTATCGCCAGTATGGATATGTTCCGCAGGATAAACATGGCAGCAGCGTAACCATAACATTAGAATATGCATTTGATGACTGGTGCATAGCACAGGTAGCAAAGATGTTAGGGCTGATGGATGACTACAAAGAATTCATGCGTCGTTCAGAAAGCTGGAAACCTTTATTTGACCCGGTTACAAAATTTGCAAGAGCCAGGCATTCCAACGGCACCTGGTACGAGCCTTTCGATCCCTATTATTCCGAGCACGATTTCAGCAAGGCTGTCTATACTGAAGGCAACGCCTGGCAGCACAGTTGGTTCATGCCGCATGATGTGCATGGGTTAATTAAAATGCATGGCAGCATCAACAATTTTGTTAGCAAGCTCGATTCATTGTTTTCTGTTTCATCTCAATTAAAAGGCGAGAATGCCTCACCTGATATTAGCGGGCTCATCGGGCAGTATGCACATGGAAATGAGCCAAGTCATCACATTGCATATCTGTACAACTATGCAGGCATGCCATACAAAACAGCAGAGAAAGTAAAACTCATTCGTGATTCTTTATACTCCAATAAGCCCGACGGCCTTTGCGGCAATGAAGACTGCGGCCAGATGAGTGCATGGTATGTGTTCAGCGCTCTGGGTTTTTACCCGGTCAATGCTGCCGGCGGAGAATATGTGATCGGAACACCAGCCGCATCTAATGCAGCGATCACAGTTGGCAAAAAGACTTTCAAGGTAAAGGCGACTGATCTGAGTAATAAAAATATTTACATACAGGAGGCTTTGTTAAATGGAAAGCCATATACAAGATCATACATCACGCACACTGATCTCTTGAATGGAGGCATACTGGAGTTGAAGATGGGAAGCAAACCTTCTAAAAAATGGGGAGTAGGAGAGGAGAGTTTGCCGGGCAAAAGCAGGTAGCTAAATGGTTTGCATAATACCTTTTCTTTTCGTTCGCTTGTTTTGCCATATTAAAATAACAACGACTCCAACGATTACCAGGATAGATGCATGAACAGACCGCTTGCGAATGACATTTCTTATATCGAACAACTTGTGCCCGGTTTCCCAGTAGGTCCAAACATCGGCCAGGTCGCTGATCAATCCTTGCGTTCCCGCAGCCAGGATAACAATTCCATTTCCGGTAGCAGGAGATAGTCGCATCTCCGCTCCTGATGCAGGAAATGCGCCTCCGCCATGCCCTACGATATAAGTTTCATTAGCCTGCTGTGTATATAACGTGTGACCCAATGCCCACTGCTTATTCGTATTCGCTTGTGGCATTAGCATCAATTGTATCGTTTGCTTCGACAAAACAGAGTTTTCATTATAGTATGCCATTACCAACTGTGCAAGATCATGCGATGTCGATCTCAGTGAAACACCTGCCATATTCGAGTAATGACGAATGGGATATGGTTGCAATTCCAGGTCGTAATTTGTGGCGAGGTCTTGCAATCGCCCTTCTGTAATAATAGCATCCACGTCGTAGCTCGACTTCAACATACCCAGGGGTTGTATCACTTCTTCCCTCATATAATCATTGAACCTTTTGCCTGTTATGTCTTCAATTAGTAATTGTAACACAGCGTAACCATTACTTGAGTATGCCACCACTTTACCTGGCTCGTTTACAATTATCGCAGCATGGGCTTCACCCATATTCACATCGGTAGGACTGTTTAATGATTCTTCAACAGGCTGCAGCTTTTCATCAAGAGAAGTCCCCCCTTGCCCATATCCATCAACTAAACCCGAAGTATGGCTCAAGAGGTGCCGCACAGTCACCCGGTCCCTGTATCTTTCGCTCCCTGCAAACCGCCATCGCTTAAGATGCAACATCACAGGGTCATCTAATTTCAATTCACCTTCCTGCACAAGTTTCATTACTCCCCAGGCCGTAACAGCTTTACTTACTGATGAAAGCAGGAATAAGGTTTTATCAGCCTGTACAGTTGCATTGTTAAGTCCTTTTCCTACTGTATGTTCATTAACGATCTTTCCTTTTTCAACCAGTGTAAATGATGCACTGCCCAGTCTCTTTTGTTCGTAGGCTTCATTCAGCTCGTTTGTAACATAGTTATTAATAGAATTGATATCACCTCGTACAACAGGAGGCTTTATAAATTTCTCTTCAGCTACCAGTAGTGCACACACGATGAGTATCCAGCCTATGATCATCGATATTCTTATTACTGACCGGCGCATCATTGGATCTTGATCATGGTAAATAGATTGATCGTATCATAAACTGTATCATCATCCTTTCATGCCTTTACCGGCTCCGGTGCATTCTTAAAATGCTTGTACTTTCCTAAAAGTTTACCAATGCGATACGTTGCCGGCAGGATCACTTTTTTCACAAAGCCGGGTATCTCTGCCATGTCATATTCAGAAGCGTAGCGTGTAAGTAAATAGGCACCATCAAATGTTTCAGGCTTTTCAGATCCAGACTTATTTTGTGCAGCATATACTGAGCTAAGAAAAAACACAAGTGTATTCGCAGGCTTAACCCAACCTGTGCAATGAAGCACATCTTCACCCGCATTCCAAAAGCGATGCGGTACACCCCGCTTAAAAGTGACAGTTTCTCCTACACCCGCATATTGCGGCGCTTCGCCTTTCACCTGGTAACCGATCTTACCTGTTACTACGGTCAATGATTCGTCCTGTAAAAAATGTGTATGCATCGGTGGCCCACTCTTCGGCGTAACATAATTTTCAACGATCAGTTTATCACCGTCGGCTTCATGAACAAGTTCTTTGAATATTAAGGTCTCTCCGGTGGGATTGGTGATGGTGTGTGGGAGTTGATAATTCATGATGGGTGTTTTAGGTACGTGAAAGTTTTATGAAATGATGGAATTTGAAAACGTAAGTCTCCATTATCACCCAAGCAAAATAGTGATTTATGGTCGGATGATCTATGTCCACCTGCAATTTCATAAACAAACTGATGGTGTAGTACTGTCTTTCAACTTACCTGTCTGCAAATGGTTCTTTGTCGCTTGGGTCAGTGCCAAATCTCAGCACATGTCCATCCGGGTCTTCAACTCGCATTTCGTAAGCCCAGGAAAAATTTGTCGGTGGTAGTTTAATTGACACCCCTTTTGCGATAAGACTTTCATGCAATGAAAAAATGTCTCCCTCAAAACCTGTCTCTTTTCATAATCCTGCGTCAAGACCGGGCTTTACCGTTCAAAAAATAGCATATAAGCCTATCGCTATCTCCGCTATTTTTAAAATAAAACATGTACAGGCTTTTGATTGCATTACTCTGTTTGTCTTCATGTATAGCTGCCCGCAAAATTGATTTCGAAAAAGAAAGAAAAGATATCCTGGCACTAAATGCACGGCAAAGAGAAAATCATTTCATGAAAAACGCCAACGCCATCACCGATCTTTCTTCCGATAATTTCATAGTGGTGGACGGAGGCAAAATAAACAAGCCAACCCGTGAGTCACAGCTTAGTCGTTTCCAATCGTATTTTGGCTCAGTGGATTTTATCAAATGGGATGACGTGAAAGTACCCGAAGTGCGATTTTCAACAGATGCATCAGTAGCTTATGTAGCCGTAGAAAAGTTGGTGATACTTACAGGAAAGGGTGCAAGTGGAAATCAGGTAATAGACACAACGCACTTCGCCTGGATCAGTATTTACAAGAAAACAAAAACAGGGTGGGAGTTAGATGCAATCGCATCCACACGGAAGCCAAAATCATGAGTGTGAGTAACGCCATTACTTTTTCACTGGCCCATGTGCATGCTTAAGGGACTCATAAAAGATTATCTAAACAAACAAGTAATTCGTTACCGTCAGGGTCGTCAATTTGAAGCACCTCGTAACCCCACCATGCTTTCTTTGTGGGAATGGAACGCTCCGCAACTTCTTTAAGTAGTTGGTCAACTCCATCCCGTGACAATTCAAGAAATATACGAGACCGACTATTATGCGTAATACTTTCACACAAAATGATCTCACAGCCTCCGCGGTCAACCTGGCATACGGTGCCTTTGCCATCCGCCTCATGCCATTTCTTTATGAAGCCAAGCGTATCCACATAAAACCTGATGGCAGTCTGTATGTCTGAAACTAAAAATACAGGACGCATATACCATACGTGTTCAATAGGTTCATGGTTAGATATTGGCTTGCCTGACTGCATAAGCTATTGTTGTTTATTTACAAGTTCAACAATTTATTGCTTCTCTCATACGAAAATTCTGAAATGGGGTAGGTCTGTAAAATGACACACAACGGAGCGGGTATTTATGCAGTGGTGGCATTTCCTGTTCCATCAGCTCTGGTTAAAGATAAAGAGCTGAATTGAAACACTTAGCTGGTTACATGCACGTCAGCCACCATTGCATGAATACCATGTTATGCGCCTGCTGGTTGTCTACCGTTAAGAAATGGTTGTCGTTTGAGTTGTTCCTCATAGTCTGCTGTCCGAATGAAAGGCCATACATTGTAGTCTCCTAATTTTTGCCATTCATAATAGGAAATGATTTGTTGTTCTCTTTTGGTTCGGTAATGGTGTCCAAGCGTCAGGACAGATAAAATCAAATCTTTAAGAGAAAACCTTAACAGCGGGTTGTTGGTGTCAAGGTAAGGCCATTCATACTCTTTGTCTGAATGAAGAAATAAAATGCAACGGACTATAATTTTTAAAGCATCCTCTGAGAGTTTGTCGCCTTTAGTGAGTTTATGATTTCTCGTGTCGTCATAAAGTCCCCAACATAATTCCAGCATTGGTCTAATTATCGGGTCGTCGTTATCGTCCTTTGCCAATTTGGAACGATGGTAATGCTCGGGAAGCCAGCCGTCAGTAACGTCTTCCATAACAGCTTCCTCAAAATCGTCGTTAGAAGTTAGTCCAACCGATAGTTGGCGTAAATGAAAAGCAAGTTTTTTGCGACGTTCCTTGTCAACCATAAGACTGATTTTTTCAGTGGCGCATAACACATAAATATACGAAACTCCCCAAACCGCATCCCCTTCACTATCAATACTTTTATATTTCGTTTTTTTATATAGATAGTAATGTTCTATATCATAAAACGAAATTACCAATCCAGTTTGTCTAGCGGACTTTCTATCTTATCAATTCCTTTTTTACTTACATGAGTGTACCGAACCGTGGTCTTTATATTATTATGCCCCAATAACTCCTGTATATACCGGATATCGGTTCCGCTTTCTAACAAATGGGTAGCATAGCTATGCCTCAGCATATGTGTGCTGCCTTTTTTAGTGATACCTGCCTTTTTCTTTGCCTCCTGTAATATTAATTGAATACTCCTGCTTGTGTAAGCACCACCATTCGCTCCTTCAAATACAAATTCTTTAGGCTTATATTCCTTGTAATAATCTCTCAATGTGCTCAGCATTTTTTTTGATAAGGGTACCATGCGGTCTTTCTTGCCTTTTGCACCCCTCAGATGAAGCATCATTCGCTTACTGTCTATATCTGTAATTTTTAAGTTTACTATCTCACTTACCCGCAAACCTGCCGAGTAACCAGTCATTACTATGGCACGATGTTTTAAATTCTTAATAGTCATGATCATCCCTTTCATTTCTTCTTCTGCTAATATGCTTGGTAATTTCATTGGCTTTTTAGGCCTGGGTACATTATAGTACTCCTTTGGCTTCCTAAGCACTTGTTCAAAGTAAAATTTGATCGCATTGATAGCAGTATGCACCTGTGTTTCACTAGCACCTTTCTTTTCTATAAGCCATAATAGGTAACTCATCAAATGAGGTTTCTGCAGCGCATTTACATCTCTTTCCCCTAATAATCGTAAAAGTTGATAAAACTCGTTACTATAACTCCTGATAGTATTCGGGCTATATGCTTTTAATGTAAGCATGTTTTTAAATGCATCCAGTGCATTTCTGTTGCTTTCATTGATTGGAAAATTTGTAATGATGTTAGCTGTTGTAGCAGATATCTTCTTCCCGGGGCTTAATACATTCCTCTGTTCAAGGTATTTTCTTAAATCGCTATTGTTGATAATGGCAAGTTCTTTAACAGCTATGGTTAATAGATCATAATGCATCTTGGTGCAGGGTATGTACCAGCACTTATGCGTACTACTCCATTTTACATCTTTCACTTTCTTAATCGCATCATTAATATTAATGTGGTGAGCAAACTGTATAGCAATGCTTTCTTGCTTGCGATGGTACATCGGTAGTAAGGTTATGGTGGTCATAGTGCAAAATAAAATAAGCAGATGGTCGGTTTATCAATCCCAACGTCTCACCATCGCTTGTCTCTTTCAATCCTTCTCATTATTTTACACTTCCTCCCTCTGGAAACCTAAACCCGGCTGTAACAACTCAGCATAAAACCAAATTGTATAACCCAAAAAACCATTAGTAAATGGACAAAATTCAAAGAGCCTACAAAGGCAAAGATGTAGACATGCTCACCGCATGTGCCGCAATGATCGAAGCTGCCATCGCACACAAGGCAGAGATCATCGCTAAAAGGGCCAGCTGGAAAGATCCTTTCCTGGCTGATCTCAAAACAAAGATCGAGACCATCACCAAAACCCATTTAGGTATTGATAGTCTTAAAGATCAACGCCAGTCTACCCAGGTATTGCTACAGATCCAGCAAAAAGCACTGGATGATCTCACCGAACTGCATGTGCAGATCAAAAGAGATTTTCGTAAAGACAAGATCGTACTGAACGAAATGCTCACATCGCTGGGCTTCGGGCAGTATTACACAGCAGCGAAGAAAAAAAGCCAGGCCGATCTGGTGTACCTGTTGTACGCCTACAAGAAGAATCTCACCACGCAATGGGAAACAGATATCGCTGCCAAAGGTGTTGACCCGGCTTTGCTGGCTGGCATCAAAGGCTATGCAGATGCATTACACAATGCCAACGTTACCCAGGAGACAATGAAAAGTTCAGGAAGCGAAATTTCTCAGGAAGCCGTTATCGACTTCAATGAAATTTATGCTGAAGTAATGGATGTGGCCAACATCGCTCAAATGGTCTTCAAGGCAAAGCCAGCCATAAAGTCCAAGTTTGTGTACACCAAAACTTTAAAGGCATTGACCAGCATGGGCAGCACCACCGAAACAAAAGAACCTGATCCGAAGCCTTCATAATATATATGTTGCATTCGTCACAGGCCGGCTCATCGCAGCCGGCTTTTGTTTTAAGTGGTAGAAACAGTGTTTCAACAATTAGATACGCCGGCGAAGTCTTCCTATGGCTCAGCGAACCCTTCCGATGGCTTCGCGAACCCTTCCGATGGTTCAGCGAACCCTTCCGATAGGCTTGCGAAGTTGTTCTAAGCCCTTGCGAAGTATTCCGATAGGTCGGCGAACCCTTCCGACGGCTCGGCGAAGTCTTCCCATAGCTTAGCGAACCCTTCCGATAGGTTAGCGAAGTCTTCCTATGGCTCGGCGAACCCTTCCGACGCCTTCGCGAAGTTGGTAGATAAAGATGTCGGCTTCAGAAATACATCTATAAACTATGAATGGGATCTCAACTCACCAGCCGTAGTCTGCTTCGAGCCCTTCCTCCATATTAGGTATATAAGCATTCCTCCCACCTCCTTCCTCCCCCCACATCTTATTTTAGCATCCTGCTGCCTTTCTTTAATTTCGGCATGGCAAAAAATGCACACATGAGATACTTCAGCCTGGCTTTGGTTTGCTTTATCATTGTCTCCGCCAATGCCCAGAACTTCGGTGGTAATCCTCCGCAGAAATGGGCACAGATCAATACCGATACGGTCCGTGTCATCTTCCCCAGGGGGATGGAGCAGGCAGCCAACCGTGTGGCTTCCGTGGCAGCATACCTGCAGCGCAATGCAGATTTTCAATACAATCCCAAAAAGATCAACCTCGTATTACAAGGCAATACCACTGTATCGAACGCCTATGTGCAATTGGCGCCTTATCGCAGCGAACTTTTTTTAACGGCACCGCAAAACACTTTTGAACTCGGCGGATTGAATTGGGTAGATAATCTCATTGTGCATGAGTGGCGACATGTAAAGCAGTACAGCTATTTCAACCGCGGGTTATCCAAAGCACTGGGTGTGATACTGGGGCAGGAGGGAAGGGCATTGGCGAACGCATTAACTGTTCCCGACTGGTTCTTCGAAGGTGATGCCGTATTGCAGGAAACGCAGTACACCCAACAAGGTCGCGGCAGGTTGCCTTTGGCCTTCAGTGGTTACAAAGCTTTGATGCTGGAAGGGAAAGATTATTCGTTTCAGAAACTGCGTAACGGGTCGTTGAGAGACCTGGTGCCGAATCATTACGACCTCGGCTACATGCTGGTGGCTTACGGTACAGAAAAGTACGGTAATGATTTCTGGCAGAAGGTGACCGCAGATGCATCGGCATTCAAAGGTTTGTTCTATCCCTTGCAGCAAGCTGTTAAAAGGCATGCCGGTATTTCTTACAAACAGTTTGTAAAGGATGCGTTGAATTATTATAAGACACAGTTCACCACAGAAAATACCAATACACAGCAAACCGAGTGGCTCACTAAAGTGAATTCCAATGCGGTGCAGCATTACAATCATCCTTATGCAACGGCAGATGGAAGAGTGGTCGTTGTGAAGAACAGTTACCGAAAGATCCCCGCATTTTATAAAGTAAGTGCAGATGGAGAAGAAAGAATAGCGACGAAGAATATTTCACTCGATGATTATTTCTCTTACAAGAATGGAAGGATCGTGTACGCATCTTTTTACTCTGACATGCGTTGGGGTAATAGAGATTATAGCAACATAATATTGTTAGATGTAAATACAAAGCAGCAAAGAAAACTCACAGCAAAAGGAAAATATTTCTCCCCCGATATCAGCAACGATGGAAATACGATCGTTGCCGTGAAGATGGATAGCTCGGTGGCTTCATCTGTTGTATTGTTGGATAAAGATGGTAATGAGTTGAAAACGATTGTTAGTGCAGATAAAGAAACAGTGTACAGTTATCCAAAATTTTCAGCAAACGATAATTCTGTTTTTGTAGTAGTGAGAAATAATAACGGTGAGATGGGCATCCTGCAATGTTTTATGGATGAGATCAAGCAGAAGAAGATGATCGTTCCATTTGGTAATTATATCATCGGCTTTCCCGTGGTGCAGGACGATACGATATTGTTTACTGCATCTAACAAAACAAACGATGCGGTGTATGCCTATGTAAATACAACCGGTAAAATTTACAAAGCAGCAGAATATCCTACAGGATTATACCAGGGTACTTTATTGAATGGAAAGTTGGTAACATCTGCCTATACATCCGAAGGCAACAGGTTGATGTCTGTTGCGCCGCACAGCACTGAAGTGACATCCATCCCTGCACTAACTGATCTCTATGTAAACAAATCGTTGAAGGGATACCAAACGATCGACCAGGTAACCACACAACGATACAGTTCTTCTAAATACAGTACACTGTCGCACCCCTTCAACTTCCATAGCTGGAGACCATTGTATGAGCAGCCTGAATGGTCATTCACTTTGTTCGGGCAGAATGTGTTGGGTACTGTGTCAAGTGAACTATCATATATATACAATGAAAATGAAGGAAGTTCTGCAGTGGCAGGTACTATCATTTACGGAGGAACGTTTATCCAGCCATTTGTTTCGGTGCAGCAAACCTTCAACAGGACGGGTATAGATCCAAACGTGGTAGGTGGCAATACATTCAAGTGGAATGAAACGGAATTTGCAGGAGGATTGCAGTTGCCTTTGCAGATAAACGGTGGCAAAATGTTTCGCTCGCTGAATCTCTCTACCAGTTTTCACCTGCAGAATGTTAACTGGACAGGTGCCGCTAAAGACGTGTTAGATGATATCAAAGTGAATTATGTACAGGGAAGGATCGGTTATGCCAGCCAGGTACAAAAGTCAAGACAGCAGGTATACCCGCATTTCGGGCAAACACTCACGCTGTTGTATAGAAATGCAACGAACCTTCAGAGTACCTATCAATTCTTGGCGTCGGGTAATCTATTCTTACCGGGATTGTTCAACAATCACAGCATCGTATTGAATGCGGCGTATGAGAACAGGGATACCATGAGTTTATACCGCTTCAGTAATGTGTTCCCGATATCGAGAGGATATGAGTCGGATAATGTGAATGGAAGATTGATCAGGTCTAAGTGGAAGCTCGGTGCGAATTATCATTTCCCTATCGTATATCCTGAGTTTGGTATAGGAAATATCATCTATTTCTTACGATTAAGAGGAAATGCATTCTATGATCATAGCCAGGTGCATGTGGAAAGAACCAATGAAAGATTCCAATTCCGCAGTTATGGTGGCGAGTTGTTTTTCGAAACAAGATTATGGAACCAACTGCCTGCTACTTTTGGAATTAGGTATAGCAGGTTGTTAGATGCCGGTACTTTAGGTATCAATCAAAATCAGTGGGGCTTCATTTTACCGCTCGATCTGATTCCATAGCCTTAAATTTGGGCAAAAAGCCTCCGGTTGAATCCATCAGTTGCAATAGTCATTCTTAATTACAATGGACGAAAGTACTTAGAGCAGTTCCTGCCGTCGGTACTCAACTCTACTTATGGCAACAAGAGGATCATTGTTGCCGATAACTGCTCTACAGACAATTCCATTGAATTTCTACACCAACATTTTCCGCAGGTAGAGATACTCATCAATACAGAAAATCTTGGCTTCGCAGGAGGTTATAACTGGGCATTAGGTGAGGTGCAGAGTGATTATTACGTGTTATTGAATTCTGATGTGGAAGTGGTAGCCGATT
>JAEZDC010000031.1 GCA_023429825.1 Bacteroidota bacterium
CCTATGCGTTGATCAATGGGTTAAGATCAAAGGCAGCAGATAAAAACAAAGACGGAGATATTACAATCGAAGAGCTGAGTGCTTTTGTTGCAAAGGAAGTAGAGATGCTAACAAATGGTTTGCAAAAGCCGAATGAACGTCAGGAGAATACAAAAAACTCTTTCAGGATATGGTAAACACTTAATCAAAATACATTTAAAATGAAAAAACTATTTACCCCATTACTTACCATTGCTTGCATGGCTTTTATTTCCCCTGCTGATGAATTAAAGGAGATACCTGCCAACAGTCAACTTTCTTATAACGTTGACTTCAGGGGGCAGAAATACCAGTTCATAGTTGAAGTGCAAAAGAAGTCGCCTGATCTTTCTTTTAAATACAACCTCACTATGGGCGGTGGAATGGAAGCTACGATCATCATGACAAAAGATGCTTTGGCAACAGCGATCAATCAGCAGAATTATTTCAATGGATCGGATAGAACATTAAGTACAGAAACTACTGTTTGGGTGAGCCAGAAAGTATTTAAAGAGATTAAAGACAACAAAAAAACAACCATTGGTAATTCAACTGGTGGCTTAGGTGGATACAAAACAGATGAATATTCTTTAGAAGGGACAGTAGATTTTCCGACTGTAGTTAACGGAGAGCCTGCAACTTTGAAAGCATTGCATATCAAAGCAGCTAACGGGTATCAATACTGGATTTGGGACAATGAGAAGGATCCTTTGATATTAAAGATGGACCTGGGTTGGGGGATATCTCTAAAAGAAGTGAGTGTACAATAATATTCCTGGTAGAAATCAAAAACGCTGAGATATTGGTCTCAGCGTTTTTATTTTAACTAAATAGTTATTTAGGTAAATGCGCTATCAACTCTATTTCAAGTTTAGCATTCGGCATATATAACCGTGATATCTGTACCCAGGTTGCTGCAGGGAAATCACCATTGTAAAATGGCTTACGAAAATCATTCACTGATTTCATAGCCTCTATATCTGTAGTGTAGAGATTTTCTTTTACAACATTTTGAAACGTGGCGCCATAGTGTTTTAATGTTCTTTCTAACGTACTATATAACCGTTTTATATTTTCCGGTGTGATGTCTGCTGCAACAGTTCCAGAGATATAGATCACATTATCGATTTTGACGGCCTGTGCATAGCCAGCCGTCGTATCCTGGTCTTTTCCAAAATGGAATTTTTGCTTCTTAATATTGTTGTTTTGGCTGAATGATGCAGTTGCAGAAAGCAGTATTACAAGGAGTAAAATAAATTTAGTTTTCATGACTATGTATTTGTTTAAAGCTAATGATGATATCCTGGCATCAAGGTTAAAAGATGTTAATGAGATGATGCATTACATTCCATTAATGAGTTCAATTATTTTTTGGTACATCTTCATGCCATAAGGAATTATGTCATCAGGAAAATCATATGAAGGATTGTGAAGATTAGGTATCTCTTCTCCTGACCCCAATCCAAAGAACCCGATCTTACAAAGCTTTGCATAATGACCAAAATCTTCAGACCATCTAAATGGTTCTTCTTTTACGATCATCTTCATTGCCGATAACTCTGCAGCTTTTTTCATCAGATCAAAAGCTTCCGGGTGATTATAAGTTACTGGAAAGCCATCATGGTAAGTAATATTATATTTCAATCCATCCTTTGCGGCGGCATCTCTTACCAATTGTTCAGCAGATGCGATAAGCTTCTTCATATCTCCTTCATGAAACGCTCGCAATGTAAAATGCACTACTGCCTGGCCTGGTGTAATACCGAATGTGGCTTCACCCATAGATACATGTGTAGCAGTGACAATTGACAAGGCTTTTGTTTGTAATTGCGAGGGTAATTGCAATACGGATTGAAGAAGTGATACGATACATGCCGAAGGTGTGATCGCTTTTTCAGGTTCTGCGGCGTGAGATGATAATCCTTCCAATATGATCTTCATTCCGCATGATGCAGGGCAAACACTTTCATTCTGCAAATGCACAACTGCTTTAGGACAGCCCGGAAGATTATGCAATCCAAAAATGTAATCTGGCTGCACAGCTTTAAACCTTTCATCATTTATCAATGCTATTGCTCCTTCACCTGTTTCCTCGGCAGGCTGAAAAAGTAAACCAACTTTACCTCTGAATTGTTTCTGCTGAAGGAACGGTGCAAGCCCTGCTACCATCGTTGCATGGCCATCATGACCACACTTATGCGAAACTCCTTTTGTTGACGAGCAATAATCAAGATCGGTATTAGCCTCTTCAATAGGCAATGCGTCTAATTCGGTTCTGAATAAAACAGTCTTTCCCTGCTTGCCGCTATCCCATATGGCAACAATGCCTGTACCAGAGCCAAGCTTGTCAAGAATCTCAGTAGGTTCATATTTTTTGAAGAACTGCAGAATGTGTTCTGCAGTTTTATACTCTTTGCCGGATAGTTCCGGGTGTTTGTGCAGGTGATGCCTTAGTTGCTTCAACTGCAGAAGAATAGCGGAAGATTCTGTAACAGGATCGATGATAGTTTGCATGCAATGAAAATACTATAAATAAAAAACAAAGGGATGTAAAAACATCCCTTCTTTGCACATGAGAAACTTTGTTTCTCTGCTTACATCGTTAGCAGTGGCAGATCACAAAGGCAATTGCTACTAAAGTGGCGATCAATTTCATAGTGATTGTTTTTAAGGATTAGATAATATTTTTTTCATTTGACATTGTCAGCCCCATCAGTCTTTAATCTCTGTATAACAGCACGGGCTACTTTCCTTCCCAGATCTACACCAACTTCGTTATCCGATCTGAAATGGATACCTGCATGAAAGCGTGATTCAGCTCCATCCTTTGCATTCTTATCCAGCACGTCTTTTTCTTCAGGAAAGAAGTAGGTGAGCAACTCAGCAGTAAATCCTCCCATTAATGCATGCCCTGAAGGATAACCCGGGAATGGTGGTGTTGGTATTATTGGTTTATATGTAGTATCATATTGATCAGGGCGAATTCCCCAATAGGCATACTTTGCATCCCAGCATGCAGTAAATGCATCATAGAATCCTATTGCAGCAGCTGCATACAATCTTGCAGCCCTGGGAGCGTTAAGATGAACATTGTATTCAAACATTTTCTTGTTGATCATATTGTCAGATGTATTCTGGCTGGCGTAGTAAAACGCATTTGCCCTTGAACGAAATGTTTGCTTAAAGTTTTTCAACTCCTCCATCTCCTTCGCAAAATCAGGCGGAGGACCTGGTCTATATTGACTGGCATTTTCAAGCACGAATGTTTTATTCTTACCTGCCATGGGATGCATGGCGTATTTCCCTCTCCAGTATTGGCTCCCTTCAGGTATCTTGCCATCCCATGGTGTGGTACATATAAAATCTTTTGTTGCATCTATCTCTTTCAAGGCTATTTTTTTACCGAGTTCAAAGCCGGCTTCTGTGTCGCTGGGATAAGCAACACCTGCAGCTACACGGGATGCCATTACCCTTTGTGCCATTCGATTTACAGAGTCAGTAAGATGGGGGTAGAACTTGGAGATCACTGTTACAGCAACGCCGGCAGCAACAGAATATTCGCATGGATAAGAAGGGCTTTCAGCTTTTGGGATCAGAAGTTTTACTCTCTTATCCATTTCATAGGGCCTGGAACGTTTGTGTGCATACTTGGTATCCCACGCCGAAATTGTTGCATCATATGTAGCCACGTTCATAACCAGGTTAGCCAATACACCGTAGCGTCCTGTATCTACTGTCCATAATTTACCCATCATGTCGTTCCATCGATAGCCGGGTGCTCCGGCATTCCAGAATAAAATTTGCTGGCGTGTAGTAGCGTCCATATTTTGTTGAAGTGAAACGATCTTCTCGATCTCAGTTTTAGTGTTTGCAGATGGCGCTGGTAACCTATGATCTTTGCCTGAAGAGATCAGCCAGGTTTTCCAGGAGCCTGCGCCGGGCTCCGGTTGTGCAGTAACATTCAATACCATCAGGAAAAGGACGATAAGCAGATAAATAATTGTTTTCATATGCAGTAATTTTTGAGCAACTTAAGGCAGGAGAGATATTGAAAGATTCCAGCGTCTATAGACGACAGGCTATCATCTACCAAAAAACACTATGTCATTTAAATTTCTTGTAAAGAACAGAACAGTGTTGTTTGTTGACTGATGGTTGCTGTTCGTAGATGCTGAACTTCGGTTCATACGTTTGAGACAGTATGAGTAAAAGATTTGCCGATATTTATTTCATGAAGATGAAAGGATTTGTCACGAGAGAGAAGGTGGTGCTTTATTTACTGATAGCGCTTGCCTTCCAGATGCTATGGGTGTTTCATCTTTGGGAAGCGTATAAGGATACTTTTCTGGAGCGGAATATTAATACGCTTTGGCGGCTGGTGTATGTGCTGGTGTTTAATTACATTTTGTTCGAGTTCACTTTTTCATTTGTTAGCAGAAAGCGCATCATCCTTTCCTTTTTACTCATCTTTATTCACCTGATGCTTTATTCCTGGGGATTATATGGATGGCGTATGTTTGGCATTGCCATTGGTATTTACACGCCACTTTATAACTTCAAAAACGCTGAACATGCCGTATCCGATCAGATGGCGTTCAGCATGATGTCAATATTTTTCTTCGGTGTAATCCGGCATATTTACAATTACGTTAAATTAAAAAGGATCACACAACAATTGCGGATAGAAAAGCAACAGGCAGAATTAAGCTACCTGAAATCGCAAACAAATCCACATTTTCTATTTAATACACTAAATAACATTTACTCTCTTGCAAGGATCAAGTCAGATCTTGCACCGGAGTCTATTTTGCGATTATCTAAGATCCTTCGCTTTATGTTGTATGAAACGGGGGGCGATTTTATTTCAGTAGAACAGGAACTGAAGATCATTACCGATTATATCGAACTGGAGAAACTACGATATGATGAATCATTAACGATCAACTTCATGCAGGATATTGAGAACATGAAGCAAGCTATACCTCCGTTGCTATTAATGCCATTGGTGGAAAATGCATTTAAACATGGTGTGTCTGAGACAAGAGGAAGGCCGTTCATTAATATCCATTTGTCGGTTAATAACAGGCAACTTGTGTTTGTAGTGAAGAATTCAACAGAAGCAGTGCATGAAGAAAAGCCGGTTGTAGAGAATATTGGATTATCTAATTTAAGGAGGCAGTTAGAACTGCTGTATACCGAATATGATCTTTCATTGCAACAAGGTACAGGGGTGTTCATTGCAGAACTTAAAATAAATCTTGCATCACATGTCTAAGCTGAAATGCATTATTGTTGAAGATGAGCCTTTGGCAGTAAAAGTACTGGCAGATTACATTGCACAGGTTCCTTTTCTTGAATTGCAGGGCTCATTCAAAGATGCCATTCTCGCTACGGAGTTCTTAAGAGATCATGATGTAGACTTGATATTCCTTGATATTCACCTTCCCAAGTTAAAAGGTATGGCATTTCTCAAAACACTTGCCCATCCTCCTGCTGTTGTTATTACAACTGCCTATCATCAATATGCCGTGGAAGGATTCGAATTGAACGTTACTGATTATTTACTTAAGCCCTTTGAATTCGAGCGATTCCTCGTTGCAGTGAATAAGATCCGATCAGGTGAAAGAAGTATTCAACACACAGCACCCGCAGAAAAAGAGACAAGGGATTTCATTTTCCTGAATGTGCAGAAGAAAAAAGTGAAGATTCTTTTCTCAGAGATACTATATATCGAAAGCCAGCGTGAATACATCAGGATCGTTACTACTAAAAAAGAATACCTCTCTAAATTGGGAACACATGAGATAGAAGACATGTTGCCATCGTATCTTTTTAAAAGAGTACATCGTTCTTTTATAGTGGCAGTGAATAAGATCGACTCTTATACTGCTGAAGAAATAGAGATCAGCGGGGTGAGTATACCCGTTGGAAGAGCGTACAAGGAAGTGATAGAAAAGTTATGATGCACTTACTTCCTCAGTATCTTATCCATCGTTTTTCCTTTTGCTAACTCATCTATCAATTTATCTAGGTAACGTACTTTCTGCATGAGTTCGTCTTCTATTTCTTCTACACGATAACCACAGATAACACCGGTGATCTTTGACGCGTTTGGGTTCAGTTGCGGCGCTTCTTTGAAGAATGCCTCAAAGTTTACTTTATCGTCGATCTGCTTTTGCAGCTGCTGCTGATCGTACCCCGTTAGCCAGCTTATTATGCTATCCACTTCTTCTTTAGTACGACCTTTTTTCTCCGCTTTGTTAATGTAATGCGGGTAAACACTTGCAAAAGACATTTTATACACTCTGCTGTTATCCATTGCTGATAGATTATGTATCAAAGTTAGTTTTTCACCTGATACAACGATAACAGCAGCTTCTTAGTGAATGATTTCTTAAAAGCGATACAACGCATTTATAAACTGTAAAGTAAGAGCCGTTACAGCGTCTCGTTAGTATGCAAACTATTTACTTTCACTACAATGGCAAACGCTACTCAGGGTATGTGGTAAGCAGCCTAGAGAAGCAGCCATATTATTTCTGGTTTAATTTAAACGATACTGAACTTATTGAAGAGATCGGTGATGATACGATTACGTTTCAATTTCAAGAAGGTAAACTCGCACCTACACACCTTCGTGCAAAGACGGCGGCACTTGTACACGAGGTTCAGCAAGCAATACAAATATCAATTGACGGAAAGATTGAATTATAAATATTAACTACTCCATCTCCTGCACCATCCGCTTCAATCTTTCAACGTGCTGCCCGAATTTCCTCTGGCTTACTACACGACTTATAAAATATTGAAACAGTAACAACCCTGCGTATGCGCTAAATCGTATCCACGGGCTTAATGAATGCCAGGTATTTAACATCCTGAAATTTTGGAAATAGGGTAGTACTTCCGTAAGTATAACAAAGAACAATAACGCTATTCTTATTCCAACGAGATTTTGTTGCAATCTTTTTTCCAGCAAAGACAGATGCTCCTGTAATGTTTGTTTCACGTTGCCATCAAGCTTCTCCATCTGTTGCACAACTTTGTAATTCATTCTGGCAAATGCTATCACGCAAAAGCAGAACAATATATAAAACCAGAAGAGCGCACTGGTAAGTGTTTTATCTAGGTGTTGCATGTTAGTCGCTATAATAGCGATAGGAACTATGGTCATTGCTATCATTTGTCTTCTGAGAGATTGTTTTAACGCAGCCACAGGTCCATGACTTTTGTGTTGTATCATTTGCATGATGTCTTTATTTTTAGGTGTATGTATTAAATTGGTTTGTTGCCACTGTTGTTTTAGATCATCCAGTTCCATATCAGCTTGTTTTTGTCAGTGTACGTAATTTGTCTTTGATCCTTGTCATTTTAACACGCAGGCTACCTTGGCTCATCCCGAGTATGTCTTCCATTTCTTCGTAGCTTTTATCTTCCATATAAAGCATCACTATTGCCTTCTCGATCTCATTCAACTTAGTGATGCCGGTATACATTAGCTGCAGTTGCTCTTCCTGCTCCCTGCTATTGTTCACATCTGCATGCTCAGGTATTACAGAAGGATCAAACGAATGAATGATATTTCTTTTCTTGCGCAGCTGTGTAATGGCAGTATTGATTGCCACACGATACAGCCATGTACTGAACTTAGATTGTGCTTTAAAGTTGGGATATGAATTCCAGAGCTGTATCACTATTTCCTGGAAAAGGTCTTGCCTGTCTGTGACAGTAAATGCATACATCCGGCAAACTTTGTATATAAGTAACTCGTTAGTTCTTATATCTGATTCAAACTGTTGTGCCAACGCATCCTTTTCCAACGTACCGCTTTTGAGATGAATAGTCGTGACAGTATTAAGTTTGTTACAAAATTTGCACCTTTTATTTTTGGCCGATGAGCGATTGGAGCTTGTAAGCGTCCCGTGGAATGATGCCAGGCATTTATGCGAAAGTTAACTCTCTTTCGATCCTAATACTTTAAAAAATCTCTCCCTGAATTGCAATCCGATAGGAATTTCATATTTATTGATGATAGCATTATTAGGTGTAAAAGCGGTAATATGTTTTAGAGAAATTAAAAAAGACCTGTGCACCTGCACAAAATCTCCTCCTGCTTCAGATAACATCGCATCAAACTTGGATAAAGGAACAAGCGTCATTAGTTTCTGCTCATTCTTCAGCACTACTAACGTATAGTTCTTCCTGGCCTCGCAATATAAAATGTCATCTAAAAAAACTGGATAACTCTTTCCTTCAGATTTAATAAATAACTGTTGTCTTGATTCGTTAGCAACAGTGACGGGTGCAGCCGGCTTCTTTAATACATCTATTGCCTTATACACTGCCTTGGTGAACCGTTCAAAAGAGAAAGGCTTCAGCAGGTAATCCACTGCATTCAATTCATAGCTCTCCACGGCGTACTCAGGATAAGCAGTGGTAAAGATGAATGGCTGCTTTGGTTGCAGGATCTTTAATAATTGCAAGCCTGAAAGATTCGGCATATTGATATCGAGTAAAATAATATCAGTGCCTTGTGTGGATCTCAGGTGATCGATCGCACTCAACGCATTAATGCATTCTCTTTCCAATTCAAGGAATGGAAGTTGCTCTATATAGCCCACAACGATCTTGCGGGCGATCGGTTCATCATCTACAACAAGACATTTAAACTTCTCAAACTCCATACTGATCTGCTTGAACTGTTTTCACTAATTGCAACTTCAAATTAACGGTATAAAACAGATCATCTTTGTTTATGACCAATTCATGTTTATCTCCCGGGTAAAGTACTTCAAGCCTGCGGGTTACATTCATCAAACCGATACCATTAGCAGAGCCCTTTTTTACGTCCCTGTAATTATTCCGGATAGTTAAGCTGAACACATCATTTTCAAGCCTTGTTTTAACAGATATATTTACTGGTTCAGGCTGAACCAGTTTTGCATGCTTGAACGCATTTTCCATAAAAACAATCAGGATCAATGGTGCTATCTGGTGCATTGCATCTTCAGGTACTGTATTATCAAACTCCAGCTTCAGATCATCTTCCAAGCGTACGCTTTCCAGCTTGATGTAGCTTTTCAGAACGTTTATTTCATCATTGATCGATACAAGCGGTTTTTGCGTTTCATATAATGAGTGCCTCAGCAGATCGGACAGGCGTAACATCAAGTCGGGCAGTTTATCAGATCTTTCTACGGCAAGTCCATACAGGTTATTCAGTGTATTAAATAAAAAATGCGGAGCGATCTGTAACTTCAGGTTATTGACCTCCGCCATCAGTTGCTGCTGTTTCTTTTCTGCTTCAAACTGCTGGGAGATGTAGCCATCCTTAAAGTATTTGCAAGCAGTAAGAAATAAAAAGTAAACGATCACCACTGTTACATTGTTAATATACATATCCGCAAAGGAGGCGTTTTTGAAACTCCGTTCATCCTGTAAATGCCAGAACTGGAAAACAGTTCTCCCATAGAGATATAACAGCCAGATGATGGTTCCTATCAAAAAATAAACAAAGTATTTTTTCTGATTTAAGAAGCGTTTATACAGCCAGATAGTGAAATAGGTAACGCCAACGATCATTACCTCCGAAAGCAACATATACTCCAGGAAAACTTTAGGGAAATAAGTTACTGTAATGTAATAAGGCCAGAAACGAAACAACGCGTATCCCACCCAAAAAAGTAAATGCCAGGGCCAATGCCTGTAGAGAAGGATTTTTTTTTGTTTCCAATTATTATTCGGCGCCAGGTGCACGATTTCCATCAACCCAAAAGTAACTGTTAACCCGTTTTGCTGAATTGGTTATCCGTCCTTAAAAAAATCATTTCGTCCTTTTCTCGAGCCTTCCTTTTTATTACCAAAAGACATTATGAACAGTAAAGTTGCTCTTAGTCCTTTTAAAAATAAAGCAAGCCGGCGTTGTAATACTTTACAGCAAATAAGAAAAGAAATGAAAAAACATCTACTAACTGCAATGGCAATCTTCCTGGTGCTTACGGGCAGGTCCCAATGGCTTGTTCAGAACCCGGGCTTTACACAGGATTCAGTGGGCTTTTATGAAATGTCGCTCCCCGACAAAAACACTGTATGGGCTGTTTGTTATGACGGTATCAATGGTTTGCTCAGTGGCAAGCCTGTACTGAGTTTTACCCGGACAGTAAACGGAGGAACCACCTGGATACCTGGTAAGCTAGGTGCCGATAATACATTGAGATTTTCTAACATCAGCGCTATCGATGGTCAGGAAGCATGGGTAGCTATGCATAAGATCGGCACATTTATTCCTTTTATGGGTGCAGGTTTTGATAAAGGCGGTGGCGGCATCTTTCATACAACAGATGGTGGTGTTACATGGGAACATACGGAGCCGGGTGAACTTTTCGACGATAACTCGGTTCCACGATTTGTGCATTTCAAAGACAAGAACCATGGTATTGCTGTGGGAGATCCCAATGGTGGATATTGGGAAGTTTACCTAACAAATAATAAGGGTAAGAAATGGAAAAGAGTACGTACAGAAAACTTACCTGCACCACTCGAAAATGAAAAAGGTTGGATCAGCGGTTATTCAGTGATAGGTGATACTATCTGGTTTGGTACAACTGCAGGAAGAATGTATAAGTCTGTTGATTTTGGAAAGACATGGGAAGTGCTTACGGTTACACTTATGCCGGGAACGGAAGTAAACGAGATCGCATTCCTTGATGATGGGCTCACAGGAGTTGCACATTTGAGAAACCCAAGCATTTTCCGCACGTATGTATTCTCTACTACTGATGGAGGACTTACATGGACGAATTATTTTCAACCGGCGAACTGGAAGAACAGCCGCGTTACCGCAGTACCGGGTACTAACGCATTCGTATCTACGTCCACTCATAATAATCCATTATTTACGGGCTCTTCGGTTTCTTATGATGCAGGACAAACGTGGACGCACATAGATCAAACCGCACAAAAAGCTGTCTGCAGGTTTTATGATGCGAATACAGGTTATGCAGGTGGCTTTCATTTTTCAGGACATCCGTTCTGGGGCGTTCGCGGAATATTTAAATCAGAAATTGTTTTTCAAATGCCGGCAACACAGCAAAGCAGTAAAGCATCAATGAATGCTGATGCACAAAAGAACGTTACACATGCAGCACTGAAGGTTTATCCAACACCTGCCAGTGATATTATCAAAATAGAATTGCCTTCAACTTTTACAAATGCTTCTACTGTTATTGAAATAGTGAGCAATGAGGGGAAGGTAGTTGATACAAGAATTTTGAAAGCTTCAGATGTTACCCAGGTAAACGTTAGCAGGTTAATACCGGGAATATATGTTGTACGTGCAACGAACAAGTCACAAACGATCAGTAAGATGGTTACCATAGCGAGATAGAGTGATGGTTTTAAACAGAGAGGGCAACCTACGGGTTGCTCTCATTTTTAGACGCATGCGAGGTTGTCCCTTGATCGATCTTGTTTAAACTGTCTGTCCTTAAAAACTTTAGTTCGTCCCTTTTTACAAAAACTAATAACACCGAATGATAATTTGTACAAGTATATCGAGCTAGTAAAGAAAGCTGTGAATAGTATACATTTTTATCACCCAAATAATGTTACACTGCATATGAAAAATTTCTCACTCTTGTTTGCGATCATGATGATCTGTACTTTATCATTTGCGCAAGTACCTTATAACGGTGCAACTCCTAACGGCTACACAAAAAAAGCAAGCGTTTCTGAACAGGTAGGTTTAACGCAGGTTTCAATCACTTATCATCGTCCTGCAGTAAACGGGCGTGAGGGAAAGATATGGGGCAGCGTGGTGCATACAGGATTTGTGGACCAGGGATTTGGTAATCGCAAGAAAGCGCCATGGCGTGCAGGTGCAAATGAGAATACGATCATCGAGTTTGATAAAGATGTAAAACTGGAAGGCCAGGCATTACCTAAAGGAAAATATGGGTTATTCGTTGCTTACGATCCTTCAGAAAGCACTATCATCTTTTCAAAGAGAACAGATGCCTGGGGTTCTTTCTTCTACGATGAAAAAGATGATGCATTAAGGATAAAAGTGAAACCGCAGCCTGTTGAGAAGAGTATAGAGCATTTGAAGTACGAATTTTTGAATCAGACACAAAACTCAGCAGTCGTTGCACTTTCATGGGAGAAGGTATCGATTCCATTTAAAGTGGAAGTAGATCACCTGAAACAACAGTTCGATGCTTTTGTAGCTGAATCGCAAAACCCGACTGGTTTCACATCGCAGGGATTGAACATTGCTGCGAATTGGTGCCTGCAGAATAACTACCAGTTAGAAAAAGCATTGGAGTGGGCGGTACTGGCATCGGGGCAGAATTTTCCGGGTGATCCCAATTCATTCGCTGCACATTCCACTAAGGCAAATATTTTATTCAAACTTAACAAAACCGACGAAGCAATTGCAGTTGTAAAAACTGCATTGCCACTTGGCAATGCTGGCCAGCTCCAGCAATTGGGCCGGCAAGTGATCGCAGCAAAAAATCCGAAACTGGCATTAGAAATTTTTCAATTCAACTACAACAAAAACCCTGATCAATTCATTACCGTAACAGGAATGGCCAGGGGTTTATCAGCTAACGGTGATTACACAAAAGCACTGGAGTTTGCCACCAAAGCTTTGCCTCTGGCGCCCAATGATGCAAACAAACAGGCAATACAAGGAATGATCGATAAGCTGAAAGAAGGAAAAGATATTAATTGAGCATGGTTTATAATTTGGGAGTTAGCAATTAAAGCCCTGCTGTCGAGCGGGGCTTGTTTGTTATAGGCTTTATTCAAACATTTTTTATACTACAAAAGAACTCCTCCAGGTATCATAAAGAGGAGGTTAGTCATTGATTCTCATTATAAAGCAGGGCCTAATACATTTATTAGCAGTCACAATAAGGGTCTTGACGCTTCCGTGACAATTGGGTTGCAACCTTTCATTTCAGCCTTCAGTCTATGCCAACGTATGGAAGATGTGAAGACCTATTCACTATTGGAGTTAAATGATCAGCTTTTAACGCTGACGACTGAACTGAAGACCGCATTGCGGGAAGACCGCGATTACCGGGAAGTACAGATCATAAGCCAGAAGATTCACCTGGTACAGCAAACGATCACCTCGATGATGCATATGCAATCTATATGATACTCTCCTCTCTTTAACCACAGGTTGTTTCCGGTTTTATTCTCGCTTTGGATGTGGAACAAACTCCGTAAAAACGTGAGACGCAGCGTTATGTCTTTCTCTTCATTCGCTTTGCCATTAATATGCACAGCCGTTTCATACATTTATATCAAAAGTTATCAACTGGCATATGCATTACAAAGCCCTGCGTCACCTGTGTTCAACGCTGTTCTTTTCCGTACTTTCTTTGATTGCTTCTTCACAGAAGAATCCTGTAATAGATGGATGGTACGCAGATCCGGAAGGCATTATTTTCAATAAGACGTACTGGATCTATCCTACCTATTCGGCGAAATATGAAAAGCAGGTATTCCTCGATGCGTTTTCCTCGAATGATATGGTGCACTGGAAAAAGCACCCACGCATCATCGATACTTCCACGATCAAATGGGCGAAGATGGCAATGTGGGCGCCGGCGATCATTGAGAAAGATAAACGTTACTACCTCTTCTTCTCTGCTAACGATATCCAGAGCAAACAGCGCAATGGAAAGTATGATGATACTTTGGGCGGGATCGGTGTGGCCGTTGCTGATCATCCCGGTGGCCCGTACAAAGATCATATCGGCAAACCACTGATCAATAAGTTCTATAACAATGCACAGCCAATCGACCAGTATGTGTTCAGGGATACAGATGGCGAATATTATATCATTTACGGGGGATGGGGTAGATGTAATATCGGGAAGCTGAACAAATCGTTTACAGCAATCGTCCCTTTTTCCGACAGCGTTACAGTGAAGGAGATCACGCCTAAAGGTTATGTGGAAGGGCCTACCATGTTTATCCGGAAAGGAAAATATTACCTGATGTGGTCAGAAGGTGGATGGACAAACGGAACATATAAAGTGGCGTATGGTGTATCCGATAATGTGTTTGGTCCGTTTGAAAGAAAAGCCACTGTGCTGGAAGCAGATGAAGCGATCGCTACCGGTGCAGGCCATCATTCCGTGATGAATATACCGGGCACAGATGAATGGTACATTGTATACCATCGCCGGCCAATTCCAAATCTTGATCGTGACCATAGAGTGGTATGCATTGATAGATTATCCTTCGATGCGAACGGAAATATTGAAAAAGTGAAAATGACGTTTGAAGGAGTGAAGCGGAAACTAAAATAACAATCGTCGTCTTATACAATATCCGGGAGGGTTAACGGCTGTGCTGTGTAAGTAATATCCCGGATAAGAAGAAAGTACACACCAAATTCGGCAACGCATTTGTATCTCTACCAGCTATGCAAAACACAACAACGCATAATGCTTCTATGAAGCGTATAGCCTGGCTCGCAAAGCTGATGGATAAGCAGTTCAGCATACCAGGAACGAACTTCCGTTTTGGCCTTGATGGACTGATCGGGTTGATACCCGGCGCCGGCGATATATCCACATTCGCTGTTTCCTGTTACCTGCTCACCCTTATGGCCAAGAATGGTGCAAGCGGGTACGTAATGGCCCGCATGGTATTAAATGTGGCTATCGATACGATCATTGGCGCTATTCCTTTTTTCGGCGACCTGTTCGACTTTGCTTTTAAGGCTAACAGTAAAAATCTTCGCCTGATGCAGGAGCACTTTGTAGAAGGCCGTCACCGCGGTGGCGCCTGGAAGGTGATCGTACCGGTAATCATCGTTCTATTGCTAATACTGATCGGCGGTTTATGGCTTGCATGGAAGGCGGTGAGCAGTTTGTTTTAAGAAGAAGCTGCCTGTACTTCGAAACTTACATTTCCCTTTCTATTCTAAGATGCTGCTGGCCAATGTCTTCAATAATTGGTCTTCTTCATGAGCCTTTTTAAGGTAATAGAATGAATCACTGCGATGTACTAGTCCTCGCTTATTAAATCTCACCGGCGAAAGCTTGTATCGCCACCATACATAAAGAAGCAGTTCTTTATGAACTGCTTCTTCTCAGCTTTATAAAACTATGATTGCTATAAATACACTGCGTTCATTATCTTTTGAAGGTGTGGCTGCGAAAGTGTGATCCTGTGCTTGAGTTCTTTTATCTTTTTATAAATAGAATAAAGAACATGATGCGGTTCACCTTTTCTTTCCGCACTCTTATATTCACGTATCATTACTTCAAGTTCCCTTTGTTCTGCTGTCATACACTATTCGTTTTTACACACAGCTATAAAAAATCCAAAGAGCATACCAATGAGAGCGGCTGCACCAAGGCAGATAGATAGTAATATTTCAAACTGTTATCAGCATCAGATTCTTCATGCGGATCTATTCGGGCAACACCGGCAGACATACAGCTTCACAAAAGATATTATTAGTGATTGTTAGCGCTGTGATTGCAAAAGGCTTGCAGTGAAAAGATGCATGGACGCCGCGAAGCGGCTGAAATGTGTGATTGGAGAGAAGCAGCAAGCGTATGGGGATTGGTAGCAACCATGGCTGTTTATAAAATTTGCCCTTACTCCCCTCAGTTCCGGCTACTTCCTGACCTGGTTGAGTGTAAAGCAGATTCTAATTGATCTATTTCAAGTGCCAACCTGTTGATCTCATCATTCAATGGCCGGAGATCGTGAATGCGCTTACCATTGGTCATATCTTCCAGATACTGCTGAGTCAATTCAGCGAGACGAGAACGTAATTCTTCTATCTTGTTATTTTCTGACACGATGCAAACATATATAACTGAAGCAGAAGCCGCTGTGTCATCCAGCATTTTAATATTTATATAATGTGTCTTATTATAAGTTTGTGCACTTTATGAAACTGGTAACCTTGAAATTTCCCTCCCTTCAGCTTATGGCTGAATGCATCTTTAAATTAAGTATAACGCATCCTGTTTTGGACTATGATAAGTACACTTTGACCGCTGAATTGAATGAAAAGCAGATAGATGATGCAATCGAGTGTGAGGCACAAGTTCTTGATGTTATCGGAATGAAGTAAATTGAAGAAAAGCAGATTTACGTCATTAACTATATTATATCGAACAAAGCCACCTGGTGAGGTGGCTTCTTGTTTCAAGGTATATTAATACCTACGGCAGAACTTTATTAATAATCAGATTCTCCATCGCGGAGTTCACGGGTTAATTTTGTGAACCCTAGCACGTTATCATTTTCATCATGCAGAGCGGTGATCAAGATACTTCCCCAGAAGATAGAACCATCTTTTCTAACCCTTCTTCCTACATGCTTAGCCCTCCCTTCTTTTTTTGCAAGTTCAAGAAGCTTTTCCGGTAGACCTTCCTGCCTATCCCTCGGCATATAGAAGATGCGGAAATTTTGACCAACTATCTCCTCTTGCTTATATCCTTTTATCTTTTCTACGCCTTTATTCCAGGATAAAATGGTTCCGTCCGTATCGAGCAAAATGATTGCATAATCCTGAATTTCATCAACCATCCTGCTATGCAGTTCTTCCAGCTTCCGTTTTTTGTCCAGTGAATCCAACACCATTCAGTTAAATTTTCATCTAATCACACAAATACAGTTCCACACAAGGTGCAAAAATGGGTGTATCAAACGGTGTTTCACATTAAAATTATTGCCCGGCCGTTGCTTTGCAAGTCAACGGGTATAAAATGCACCACGGGGCCCGCTTTTGACAGGCCCCGCGGGTATAACAAATGTTCTTTGTAATTCGAATGCTTTGTTATCATATCAGTTGCAGCACTCCGGTCCACAGCATGCTTTCTTTTCTTCCGCAGGCTTTTCTGCATACACAGTGATGCTCCTGATGCCTGTTCCTGATCGTTTGAATGCTGCGAGTTGTTCGCCAGAAAGGTATTGCTTCAATATATCATCAGGCACAATGATGGGCTTGTCTTTCTGAATGGTAATGTTGGTAAACCCATTCGCTTTGATCAGCTCCAGGTACACATCTTTCTGAATAGCACCTGCTACACAGCCTGCATACATTTCAGCAGCTTCTTTGATCTGCATTGGGAGTTCTTCTTCTAATACAATGTCGGAGATAGAGAAATGACCGCCAGGTTTCAACACCCGGTAGATCTCTTTTATTACGCCATCTTTATTCGGAACAAGATTCAGCACGCAATTGCTGACGATCACATCGGCGGTATTGGCTGTCACGGGCATTTTTTCAATATCACCCTGCCTGAACTCTACGTTATTGAAACCACGTACTTCTGCATTGTGCCTGGCTTTTTCGATCATAGCAGGTGTGAAGTCTATGCCGATCACTTTTCCCTGTTCGCCTGTTTCGTGTCTTGCTACAAAAGCATCGTTACCGGCGCCGCTACCCAGGTCGATCACCACATCGCCTTTTTTGATCTTAGCGAATTGAGTAGGCAGTCCGCAACCCAACCCGAGGTCAGCATCAGGGTTATAGCCTTCCAGTTGCGTGTAGTCGTCGGCCATGATGTTGTACACTTCAGTACTGCAGCCGCCTGCGCCGCAGCAGGAAGATGCATTGGTTTCTTTGTCCTGTAAAGCGATCTCACTGTATTTCTGTCTTACGAGTTCCTTTACGTTGTCTTGTGTTTGCATTGCTTTGTATTTTTAGTTATCGAAATATTGCGATGATTAAGTTCAAAAAAAAGGGATCAGCAACAATTGCTGTCACCTTTGTAACTATCGAACAGTTGATTGATACCGGCCTGCGCTGCTTTCCATTCTTTAGCATCGATACAGTAGCACACTTTCGCTCCTTCTATTTCACCTTTGATCAATCCCGCTTCTTTCAGTTCTTTCAGGTGTTGCGATACAGTGCTTTGAGAAAGGGGTAGTTCATCTACTATATCACCGCACTGGCAGGTAGATTTTGTTGACAAAAGTTTAAGGATAGCTACCCTGGCAGGGTGTGCCAACGCTTTTGCATATTTAGCTAACCTGTTCTCCTTAGTACTGAATTCGTATGATTTAGTTGCGCCCATAATTTATATCGCAATATTACGATAACTTTTCATCTCACCAAAAATTTTTTTAAATAAAATGATGGGTCGAGCAAAAAACTTCGAGCAGTATATTAAAATGAACGATCAGACGCGGTTGGGAAACCGATTATAATAGACGTTAGCCGTCTCCTCATCTATTCAATTGAGTCCCGCGACGGTTTCTACTGGCATTGTATGGCGGTGCACGAGGTCTGAAGTATTTGCAAACGCCTTAACAGTGAATTCAAACGCATCTGCAGTGTATGCTAACGATACTGTTACCCATACAAAAGAAGAATACAGTCATTACAATCATTATTACAGCAAATGCAAAACCTTCTTAAAATAATTCAATAGTGTATAAAGAAATCGCACAAGCATCTCCATAGTATGACAATGATGCCTGTAATGAATACAAGCTGCCTGCAGCAGATGCAAACGGTGCTGCAGCGTTTGCAAAGCCCGCTGCTGTAATCGCATGAAAGTATAGCATGTTATAACGACAAAACTTTAATGCGAACGATGTTGCTGTCGTACAATATGCTGAAAAAAGACATCGTTAGATACATCACAATATTTATAAACCCTTTAAAAGGAGTTCTTATGAAGTCAATACATGAGATTCGCCTCAGAATGGCGAAAGCAGTTCAGCTACTGTTCTTACAGAACAAAGTTAAAGTGGCTGCTCTACCTAAACTGGCCGCTGCTTCTGCGAAGCTGGATGGCATGTTGGTGAAAATTGGAGAGCAGATACAGGAGCAGCAAGAACAGACCGATGCTGCGAAACAAAAACGTAAAGCCACCTTAGCGGTGATCACCGTAGCCCTGAAAGTGATCGCTGCCGCGAAAGCGTTCGCAATGGACCAAAGGCCGGAGCTGCTGGCTATCTTCAATTATTCTAAAAGTAAACTGCTGCGTTTACCCGACACTATTCGGCCAAGCATCCTAAAACTGATCCACAAGAATGCTACTGTGATCGTAGCGGATCTACCGGATTATGGTGCAGACGCGGCAGACCTGGCAGAACTCGATATGCTCATTAAAGCCTACGAGGCGCTTATTGGGAAGCCGAAGACAGACCAGGGAAAAAAAGCCAGTGCTACTGCGGGGCTGGACCACTCTTTTGTCAATTTTATGGTGTTGATGAAACAGGTGGACAACCTGCTGGAGACGGTGAAGAAGACCGACCAGGATTTTTATGTGAGCTACAGATCTGTAAGGAAAGTAGGTTACCCGAAAAGCAATGGAAAAAATGGTGATGATAAAGCGCAGAATAATTTAAAGGGAGAGAATGATGATAACAAAAGAGAAAAGGATGATAGGAATGAAAAAGAAGGAGGTGAACCTGAGGAGCCAAAGAAGTAATTGAAAAGAATAGGAGAGAGCCCTACTGATGAAGTGGGGCTTTTTTGTATAAGGAAAATTTTGAGAGAAAAAGAGATATAAATGCGGTAGTTAAACCTCTATATTGTTTAAGTTAGATGCGCCTTAAAAAGTATTAATTTATTTATTTATGTTTTTGGCAACTTGATAAAAGCAACTTTAGTAAGTGAAGAGCGCAACGAATAATTTCAAATGTTAAAAACGGTGTAAGCTGATAACCCCTATTCTTTTCTAAATAAAAACGGCGAAGTTGAAAACTTCGCCGAATAGAAATTCTTATTAATCTACCTACAACAGTTTATTCAATTTACTTCTTGTTGCAGCATTCTCCTGTATAGATAAAGCCTTCGTGTATTCTTCAATAGCTTTGGTTTTGTTTCCTGCTTCAACATAAAAGTCGCCGAATGAATCGTGCACGTTAAAGCTTTGCGGGTAATTCTCTGCATTCATTTTAAAAAATCCTTCGGCCTTCTTAAACTGTTTTCTTTTCAGGAACCTGTAGCCCCAGGTGTTGATCTCGTTTTCGGGTGGCTTTACTTCATAGCCGTATATCTTAGATATGTGTTGATAGCGGTTCCTGATCTTCTGCGCAAAATTCACCGTTGAATCCAATACATCTTTATTGTCGAGGTGCAGTTGAAAGCCATCGAATATAAATCGCAATCCATCATATACGGTGATGAGCGTTGAAGAGTTATGCGTGTCATTCGGATAATACTTACTTGCGTATCGTGGCCCCTTTTTCTGTTTGCTTATAAACTTGTCTAATTCAAAAGCCGCACGAATGCCACGGGTTAGCACTGCCGTGTCTTTGAGCACTTTTTTCAGATCGTCATCCTGGTCCATCGTATTAGCAATGCCCATGTACAATGCAGTGCCTTTGAGATCTTTTTCTGCGAGTATTTTTTTGCTTGTCTCCAGGTAGCGCAGGTTATCCCACCACATACTCGGATCGATGCATATATACGCATTGAACATTTTAGTACGATTCAGCAATGCATGCATAGCGGTGAGTCCGCCGAAGGAATGCCCGATCAATAGTTTATACGGTTGTGTAGGATACTTTGAATCAATATAAGGCACCAGTTCTTTTTCCATGAACGTAAGAAAATCATCTGCTCCGCCTGTTGCCCTGAAAGACAAGGACGAATATTCTACAAATGCATCGTCGGTATGTTTTGTTGGTGTGAGATCTCTTTCACGGATAGTGTTCAAAACACCCACCACGATCATCTCGGGTAAAACATCTGTAGCACTCAGTTGCTGGATCATTCCCACTGTTGACACAAAAAAGCGGTTGCCATCCAACAGGTATACGACAGGGTATTTTTGTGCTGACTTGCCAGCACCTGCGGGTAAGTGCACCCATATCTTACGTGTCTCGTTCAATGTCTTTGACTGAAGGGAATCGATGGTTCCCACTGTTATCTTATTGTCAGTTTGTGCAAAAGCTGTGATGGCTAATTGCAACGCGAGGATCATGGTAATAGCTTTTTTCATTGATTGTTCTTTTATTGAATCCGGTACAAAGCAATCGTTCATGGATCGAACTGCGAAAGCCGATATACCGGTTCAGGCAACTAATCGACGAATCATTGCATCGGAACCGCAAATGAGCCGGCAGATCGAATAGGGGATCTCGCAGATCGAAACGAGCCAGGTGTAGAGAACTGCGCTGAAGAACAACGGGAAAAAATACATTTGCTGTATGGAGCGCATCAGGAAAGTCTTTACAAGAATTCATATGGTTTTGTGGGTATTGCTCAGCCTGCTCACTCCGTTACAACTCAGCCAGGATATTCCGCAGTGGAAAACGCTGACCATTGCATTCGTGGCTACTGCATTGTACAGTTTCTATGGCCATATATATATACTTAACCATCATGTAAAGAAGAAGGCATACCTGCTGCGCCTGGCCTTTATTTTCCTAACAGCACCACTGCTATATGTGTTGTTACATTATAAGAAGATGAATAACTGGGATGTGTTCAGTGAGCATTATTTCATATCGCAGTTTTCGACAGTACTCATCTTTCTTTTTCTTGGATGGCTTGCATGGGTGACAGAAAACCTGGTGATCAATACTTTTAAAAAGGAACAGCTGGAGAAACAGGCGGCAGAAGCAGAGCTGCATTATTTGAAATCGCAGATCAACCCACATTTTCTTTTCAATACGTTGAACAATATTCATACACTGGTATACAAGCAAGCTGAAACAGCGCCGGATGCGGTGATGCAACTGGCGTCACTGATGCGGTATATGATCTATGAATCCAATGCGCCTACAGTGCCGTTGGAAAAAGAGATCCAATACCTGCAAGACTATATCAGTCTACAACAACTTCGTTACAAACAAACAGGGATCGTTCACGTGAAGACAGAAGGAGAAACAGGTGCGTTTCGCATCGCACCTTTGCTCTTCATACACCTCCTTGAAAATGCGTACAAGCACAGCCCTGCCCGGCTTGAACCCGGTGATCTGAAACTATGTATCGCGGTGAAAGATGATACACTTACCTTCAGTATGCAAAACCCCGTAGCCAAAACACCGGTACATACATTTGAAAAGGACGGAGGTATCGGCTTACCGAATGTGCAGAAAAGACTGGCGCTGCTGTATTCGAACCGGCATACAATGGAGATACATAACACGGGAGAAACATTTACGGTGGTATTAAAGATACAAGGTCTTCAACCAGAGTCTGAATGAAAGAAAAGCTAACCTGCTGCATCATAGATGACGAACCATTGGCGCAGGAAATACTGGAAGAATACATTAAGAAGGTTCCATTCCTGGAACTGAAGGGCAGCTTTATGAGCGCTATGGAAGCTACGGGGAGCCTAGAGAAAGAGAAGCCGGATATTTTATTTCTTGACATTAATATGCCGGAACTGGACGGGCTTAGTTTTATCCCGATGCTACATCCCAAGCCCAGCATCATTCTTACTACAGCATATGATAACTATGCACTGAAGGCATTCGAACTGGAAGTGAAAGACTACCTGGTGAAACCTTTTTCGTTTGAACGATTTTACAAAAGCGTGCTGCGTTTATACCGTGAACAGGGGCCGGCACAGGAGAATGAAACTGCTCCCGCCATTAAAAACGAACATGAATATCTTTTTTTGAAGGTGGGGCATCGCATTCAAAAAGTGGCGACCGCTGATATACTGTTCGTGGAAGGTATGAAAGACTATATCCGTATTCATACTGCAACAGAGAAGATCATGACGCTTTTAAATTTTACACAGTTAGAAGAGCTGTTACCAGCGCAGCAATTCGCAAGGGTGCACCGGTCTTTCCTGGTGGCTATCGATAAAATAGAACACATAGAGAAGAATAAGATCCGCATTGGTGAGCATGTGATACCGATCAGTGAGAGTTATGCAGATGCGTTCTATAAAATGCTGAAAGGGTTTAAATAAAAACGGATCGTTTGTTATTCCTTCTTCAACAGCAAGTCAATATCGTTCTCTTCTTCTTTGCGTTTCATTTTACGCTTTACGTTGTAAGCTAACAGAAAAAATACGGCAGAAAGGATGATGGGCAGATTGAATCCGATCATAAAAGGGATATTAGATGCAGGAAGCGTTTGCTTAGATGTAATAGAGCCGAAATACCCGAGTAACTGGAACACGAGTAACAACCAGGCTAAGGCGAAATAGATGATCTTCCTTGTTTTCATGATGGGTGTTGATTATCGTTGATAAGAATAAATATAACAGTTTTATTCTTCGTGGTATTTCTTTACTAGCTTAAAATGAGTGTCGGATTATTAATACAGGAGCAAAGATTCTTGGAAAGCCAAAGCTAATAAACAGTACGGAGCACAACTACTCAATCAAAACCCAGCGGCAGGGCTATACTGATCTTCAGGCCATTTTGTGTAGGTTTCGCTGTAATAAAGCCATTGTGTCTTTGAACGATCTTCTTGCACAAAGCGAGTCCGAAGCCTGAAGTTTCGGTAGCGAGATTCAACCGGGTGAACATGTCAAAGATATATTCATTGTATTGGGGTAAAATGCCGATGCCATTATCTTCCACCTCTATTCGTGCATAATCAACATATTTATACTTGTCAGATACTTCTTTGTAGATATTGTCTCTATACGTAGTACCGCTGATCTTTATTCTCAACGGTTCATCTTTTTTTCTAAACGAAAAACAATTGTGCAATACCTCACGTAAAAGCACCTCTATCTTGGAACGATATCCATTGACTATAGGTAATTCATCTATTGTAAGGGTAGCATCATCCACGGAGGTTTCCTTCCGCAGCTTTTCAAAAAAGCTGGTAGCCACTTCTGCAATATTTATGGCGCTGAGGGGCTCCGTTATGAGATCGATACTCACATATTGCTGGAGCTTCATTGTAAGTCCTCGTAAGCGTATTGCTTCGTTGGTCATCTTTTCCAGGTAGGGAAGTTGCTGATCGGTCTTATCAGCAATATTATTTTTCAGAAGACCTATGAACATGAGCAGCTTTCTAACAGGCTCATGAAGATCATGCGACATTACCTTATTAAGGTATAGATATTCTGTATTTACCTGTTTCAGTAACCGAAGCTGACGTTCAGATTCGGCAAGTTGCAGCTCTAACTGATCGGTTAACCTGTTCAGTGTTTCATTCTTTTTGATCGCCTCTTCCGCGGAACGTTTTGCTTCCAATATCTCGTCTTCATATTTCCTGCGCTGCTTAACAGGAATGAACACACAATATTTTATCTCATCTTCTTCACTGGCGTTTGCAACAACGGGAATGTGTGTTCCGTCTTTTGCTTTCAATGAAAGAAACACTTCTTCAGCCTTCCCATGTAATTTGATAAGTGGGAATAAATGTGTTTGATAAAATATTTTACTCGAAACCGTAAATAGCATTTCAATATGTACGCCGTGCAATTCCTTCTTATCATACCCGAGCAGCTTACTCAAATGATCATTTACAAAGTGCAGTTTACCGTCATCGTCAAAACTGACGATGCCTGCGGGCACTACGTCTGCCATATGTTTCATAACTGGTGGCGGAGCTTGCATCCTTAATTAAGATTGAGGCGCTGCAGGTAATCTTTCATTACTGTTATTGTTTCTTCAGGCGCACTCATGTGCGGGCAATGGCCTGTTGCTTTTAATATTTTTAAAGTGCTGTGCGGCATATTCTGGTGAAGATATTCTCCCACCTGGCCAGGTGCTATAATGTCTTCTGAGCATTGCATGATGAGCGCAGGATGTTTAACTTTTTTCAGATCTGATCTATTGTCAGAAAAGAAAGTGGCTTCAGCAAAACGCCTTGCTATTATCGGGTCTGTGCTACAAAAGCTGTCTTTCAATTCACCAGCAAGTTCAGGGCGGTCATCATTCTTCATAATGGCAGGGGCCAGGAAGTTCGCCCAACCAATATAGTTCGTTTCCATTGTAGTGAGCAGTTCTTCTATGTCTTTACGATCGAATCCGCCTAAATATTCAGGAAGATCATTGATGTATCGTGGAGAAGGACCCACGAGCACGAGTTTGCTAAAATATTCCGGCTCTTTTATGGAGGCGAGGATACCAATCACTGCGCTTACAGAATGGCCTACAAAAATGCTACCTGTAGCATTCGTAGCCTTACAGATATCGAGAACATCTTCAGCATATCCATTCAAGTCGCTATAACGTTCGGGGTTGTATGCACTTAAGTCGGACTTTCCTGAACCAACATAATCGAACAGTATAATTTTATAATCATTTTCGAAGGCAGGATATACATATCTCCACATATTCTGATCACACCCGAAACCGTGAGCGAAGATCATTGGCGTAGTGCCCTTGCCTAATACCTTAACATTGTTTCTCTTAAGAATATCCTGGTGCATAGCAGTGTAATTTTAAGGTTAATGTAAACGAAAATGGATAGACATTTGCTGTAATATTGGAGAGTAAACCTCCATTTTCTTTCCACAATAATAATACCACGTAGACACCTGATGAAAAAAAAATGCAAGGTCATTATTACCGAGGATGATTATGATGACGCCGACTTCCTGAAAGATGCACTACGTCAAAACCAATTCCAGGGGGATATAGAGCACATTGAAAACGGTGAAAAGCTAATGCGCCAATTATTAGCCTTAAAGCAAGAGAATCTATTACCGGAACTCATCGTACTGGATCTGAATATGCCCTTTAAGAGTGGCTATGATGTATTGGTGGAAATGAAGAGTGATCCGCAACTGCAGAATATCCCGATTGCAGTAGTTACCGCCTCGATACGGAACGAGGATAAGACCTATTGCGATGAAAGAGGATGCAGTTTGTTTGAACGAAAACCCATATCGGTACATGAATACAGCGATATCGCTTACAGGATCGTTCACTTGCTGAAAAGGCAATATAGTTATTGCTAACCATGCTTCTTAGAAAGCAAATGCAGAATAAGTAGCAAGATCATTTCAATATACCTTTCTCCACTTCATTAATGAACGTATCAATTGCGCTGAAATAATGCTCATCATCATCCCACATCGGAAAGTGTGCGCCATTAGGGCAGATATAGACCTTAACCACGGTTTGCTTCATCATCTCTTTCATCGTGTGGTAAAATTCAGGCTGCAGAAAATCATTCTTTGCACCGAGCAGTAACGTTGGTGTTTTTATTCGCATCAAGGCGGCGCGGTAATCAGCATCGAAAGGGTTAAAATGGTATTTCTCTATACTTTCGAAGCGTGCATGTTTCATATTTCGCATAAGTGGCTCCGGCATTTTACCTGTTTTACGATAATACATCGTCCTGGCGAAAAGACTATCGTTCGCTTTATTGAATTGTTTTGAAAGTAGTTTGGATTTTACTGTATCCTGCAGTGGCATGTTCCTGCTGATAGAATCGGCTTGAGACCTGTTAGTACTGAACATGGGGAGTTGTACCGTTTGCCGGCGAACCTCTCTGCCAATGCTGTCGATGATCGTACTCAAATACTGTGGATCACGGGAAAAAAAACCGGGTACGTTGGATAAGATCACTCCTTTTATATGATCACCATATTTAGCTGCATACAACTCCGCGAGCATGCCTCCCCATGAGTGGCCTAGTAAATAGAAATCATCCAGCTTTAATCCTTTTCTTACCTCTTCCACTTCCTCTACAAACCGGTCCATGTTCCAAATAGTAGAATCGTCCGGCGTATCAGAATAATAAGATCCCAACTGATCGTAAAAATATATCGTCACGCCAAGTTGCTTAAGCTTCTCAGGGAAGTTTTCAAAATATTCATGGGTGTTCTCCGGCCCACCGTGTAGCAATAGCAGTTTGATCTTACCATTACCTATCTTCTGTGTAAACACTTTGTACTTCCCGTTATACACAGGTATCATCTGCGTAGCAGCGGACGATGTTTTTGCATGATAAAAGCTGTCCTTTGTGGCCTGTGCCTGCAGGGTATTGAACAAGCAGGGAAAGAGGAGGATTATCAAAAATAGATATCGCATCTTTTAGATTTAAGACAGATCATTACTTCGGTATATCCAAATAAGTATTTCTGCTGCCTGCGAAATAACATGAACAATAGTACCGCCTTAGTGAGTAGTCCCCGAATAAAGGTGACCTTATAGATCAGCTACGCGACAATCATTCACATTCTTAGGACGTAAAATAATTCATTTTGTTATAGCCCGCTGAGAATTTCGTGAGTGAGCCTCCGAGTGCCTCCAAAAGCAAAGACTTCCTTGCGGAAGCCTTTGGATAATTCACATGAGTACCGATTATTGTTTGCTGCGCTTATTGCACCTGGTCATCATTAGTCACACCTTTCTTTTTCGACACTGCTTCTTTGAGCTTACCAAAATTATAAGTAAGACCCAGTCCTACATTTCTGAACAAGATGGTATGCAGGTTCTCTGTAACGAAGAAATCATTCTCTGTTGCAAATCTCAGCTTTCTTTCTTCTTCAAAGAAGTTGGTAAAAGTTGCCGTTACCGTTAATTTATCCTTCAACATCTTGTAGCCGAGATTGAGGCTATAGAAATAGTTATCTGGGAAAGTGCTGTTGGGCATACGCAGCGGAACAAAATAACCACTGTTGGATGTGATGGTAAAGCGTGGCGTTGCTTTATAGCTGATATTAGCGTTCACATTACCCGCAACTGTATTGAAGAAGTCTGTTTGCAAACTATTACGGATACGTGCAAATCTTCCTGTGGCATTCACACCAAAGTTCCATTTTTTAACAGGTAGGTTGGAGACAAAGCCTAAAGTTAATTCTCTTATTTGCCCAGCATTTGCACCCGTAGTGGCAGTGATGCCGGTAGATGAGTTGAATGTTGGATTTTGTATAATAAGATTATTTGAAAAATTGAAGCCTGACTGGAAGGATATGAATTTACTTCCTTTAAATATCCTGTACTGAGCTGTGATACTGTGTATATATTGAGGCCCGAGGTTAGGATTACCATAACTGATGAACAATGAATCGCTGTTGTTCACAAATGGGTTCAGGCTTTGTATAGAAGGCCTTCCCAATCTGAAAGTATAGGTAAGATTACCATTCATTGTTTTGCTGAACTGCTTAGTCAATAGCACATTCGGGATCAGGTTGGTGTAGCGTTGTGTAACTTTTGTGCTGGTGCTGGTGAAGTCGCCATCCACACGTGTATGTTCTAAACGTAAACCAAGACGTACCGAGAAAGCCTTGTAATTTTTGTTCACGGATGCATAAGCACTATACACATCCTGGTCGTAGGAAAATTTATTGCTATTGGTTGGATCAATCTGGTAAGCATCTGTTTTGTTGAATTTAACCTGGCTTCCAAAATCAGAATGCGCTCTTCTTAGGATACCTTTTACTCCTGCCTCCAATCGTGTCGTTTTGTTCAATGGCTCGATGAGATCAGACTGTACCGTGTATTCACTGTTGAATGCTTCACTATTGTTGAGGATAAAACGATCTGTGGATCCGATCTTTTGCTCACTTGCGTTGAAAGAATTTACCGTGTTGAACATTCCTGCAAAGCGAACAGTGAATTCTTTTTGAGGCTTTCCTTTGTATTTGCGGATATAGTCAGTACCAAATCCGTGCGATGGAACCGCTGTTCTGCTTTCAAGGTAATATGGATCTGTTACTGCGTTTCCGTTGGGAAATAAAGTATAGATACTGTAATCATTTACCTGTTCATTACGGTGCTTATTCAGGTTTCCATATACCACCAGCGTATTGGTACTATCCAGGTCGTAGGTCAATTCAAGATTGCCGGTGTTAAAGAACATATTTGTTTTCCTCTCACCCCCAACATCTCTTCTTGCAAAAGCTATTGCCTGTTCGGGCGTAGTAACAGCCATTTGCTGACTAGTCAGAGAAGGATTACTCATCACGTTATACATCGCTGATATTCCCACTTTACCCGTCTTTAGGTTGAAGTTGAAACCTGCTGATCTATTACCAATAGTAGTTATGTTTGAATTGACAGTTCCGTTATAACCTGCTAATTTTTTCTTGGTGATGATGTTGATGATACCGCCTACACCTTCTGCATCATATTTGGCAGAGGGAGAAGTGATCACTTCTATTTTAGAGATCGTAGCACCAGGAAATGCTTTCAATGCATCCTTTACATTCTGTGAGAACAAAGCAGTCTCTCTTCCGTTCAATAGCACTTTAAAGTTTGTTTGCCCGTTCACCTGTATCGCTCCATCTCCATCCACATTTACAAAAGGTGTTTTGCGTAATATATCGCTGGCTGATTCTGATTTTGCTGCAGGATCTTCTTCTACATTATAAATGAGCCTGTCAGATTGTTGCTCTACCAAAGGCTTTGCAGCGGTAACGGTTACTCCGCCAAGGTTCTTTACAAAAGCTACTAATTGGATGCTGCCTAAGTCTACATCCTGCCCTTCTACTTTTAAAGGCATAGGCTTTCTCCTGTAAGTGGCATGTGTGATCATTACTTTATACTTTCCGGGTACCAGCTTCATTTGAAATGCACCGTTTTGATCTGATACAACAGTTCGGGATATCTTTTTCTCCGGCTCTTGGAAATTGATCGTAGCTACTGCAACGGGTTTCGCTGAAGCACTATCCACTAACTTTCCGCTGATTTTAAACTCCTGTGCGTTGCCCCGAATAAATAAAACCAAGCAAAAGGAGAGAAGCAAGCTTAGCTTTAACGTGTTACGATTCTTCATATAAGTATTTTGGTTTTTAGAGGTCGTATTTCAACAAAATCACATTGACGGGTTTGTTGATATATCAGGAACAAAAGAAATGCGATGTGGGCTAAAGTATGGCTAACAGACCTTAATTAAGATAAATGAAAATAAATGTTAGATAAGAGGTAAGCTGCATAAAGAAATGACCCTATATCAAAGGACGGACGGTGGTGCTTATATCAACAATTATTGACATATCAATAATTTCAATCCATTATATAAATTCTGTTGGAGCGATCTTCGCTGCTGCTTACCTTTCATTCTTAATTGCAATGAATGAAACGATCCGCAGGAATAGCCTCATTACTGCTCCTTCTGTTTTTTCTATCCTTTAATAGCCTCCAGGTGTATCTCATCTTTGAACGCATTGAAGAGACAAAGAACAAGTATGGTTTTGCCTGTTCCGATGCATTACTTTCCACGCTGTTGGAATACAATAAGCGTAAGGGAGTTGACAGTGCTTCATTGCCGGGTCACGCATTGATCGCATATGCACCGAAAAAGATCGGTGTAAATCGCATCGATACGCAAACGGTACAATTGAGCGCTCCGCTTGCATCGCTTGTAACAGACACCGTTGACCGGTCTTTCATAGAAACAGTTCTGAACAGCCCGGCTTTCCGGACAATGGACCTGCAACTGTTCGACAAACTTTTTCAGAAGGGACTTCGTTCAAAAAATATAAATGCGGAATATCGCCTTGATACAATAACAATACAGAGCAGAAGAACTGAGCGAGGATTGATGCAGGCCATGTGGACACAAAAAAGAAATGAAGAATACGCTTACGCCATCAGGCCTGTGCGGATACCACAGTATGCCGGTTATGCCATTTTCGCCCAGCTAACATACGACCAGGCATTTTTGAGGAATGATCTCTTATGGCCCATGATCGCTTTTGCATTTATATTACTCATTGGTGATACGGCGCTGGTATTCGTATACAAAACCATCAGGCGGCAAAAAAGGATCAACGAACTGAAGACAGACTTTATCAATAATATCACTCATGAAATGAAAACGCCGATCACCATTGCATCAGCAGGGCTGCAAGCGCTGGAGCATCATGTACCGCAAGGTGAGCGTACCACTTTTTACCTCCAAACCAGTAAAAAACAATTGCACCTGTTAAATGATTTTGTTGAAAGGATACTCGATGCCGCAGTGCAGGACATCTCCGATCTTACATTGAAAAAAGAAAAGATAGATGTGCATGCGCTCTTTGGTGAGTTGATACAAAGTCATTCTGTTCTTCACAGAAAACCTGTCAATTTCCAGTTAACGGGAGAAAGCCCTGTGTACATAGATGGAGACCGGCTTCACCTTGAAACCACCTTTCATAACATTATAGACAACGCCATCAAGTATTCCAACGGATCTGTGAACATTCATATAGATATTGGTGAAAATAACCGTGACTGTATCATTAAGATCCGGGATGATGGGAAGGGCATACCGCCGCAATTCATTAAGAACATTTTCGAAAAGTTTTTCCGGGTGCCGCAGGGTGACGCCCAGCCGATCAAAGGTTTCGGGCTTGGCCTACACTATGTGAACAGCATTGTGAAGAAACATTCGGGCCATATCACGGTGCATTCAAAATGGCAGTCAGGAACTGAATTTATTATAACGCTACCTAAGTACCTATGATACCTCTTTTACTGATAGAAGACCAGGTGGAGCTTTGCCAGATATTAAAAGATACGCTTGCACTTTATGACTTTGATGTAACGTATGCAACGAATGGAGACGATGGTTACAATATATTCACGGAGCTCGATCCTAAAATAGTTGTTATCGATATCATGATGCCCGGCAGTGATGGCTTCAGTGCAGTGAAGCAGATCAGGGCAGTGAATAAAGAGGTCCCGATCATCATGTTAACGGCAAAACCACTAACAGAAGATTTAGTAAAAGCATTTGAACTTGGCTGCAATGATTTCATCAGGAAGCCTTTCGTGATGGAAGAGTTGATCGCAAGGTTGAGGTCGTTCGCAAGAGTTACGGGCCATACGTCCCGCACTGCAGCACCTAATATGTACCGGCTGGGTAGTTTCACTTTTAATCCATCCACGCATGAGCTGTCCAATGAATCCCATCGCTATCAGCTTTCTTATAAAGAAGTGGAATTGCTGAAGATGCTTTGCGAAGCGAAGTCGACTGTTGTAGACCGGCAGGTATTGCTGGCGGAATTGTGGGGCAGCGATAATGCATTCAACAGTAAGACCATGAACGTGTATATCAACAGGCTCCGAAATTACCTTGAGAGCGATAAGAGCGTAGAGATACTAACCATAAGAGGGTATGGGTATAAGTTGATAGAAAGGAGAGCTTAGTAATTGCAGATACCGGATGCTATCCTTCATTATCTCCTCTTTCACTATTTCGCCTGAACAACTGGAAATCAGCATTACCAAATTTGTAACTGAAGGTGAGCCTGAAGGTTCTAACGTTTCTCCTGTAAGAATCCTGGAAGAATTGTTCTGTATCTATTACAGCGCCCCACCTGTTGGTCCAAAAAATATCGTTGATACTAAGTGTAAGAGAAGCTTTGTTGTTTTTAAGGAAGTCTTTTTTCAGGGCTACGTCCATGCTGTATTGGGCGATCCGTCTTCCCTGGGGGATTATCTCAGGTGACTCATATTCGGTGATCAACTGGAAAGCCAGGTTATTTAAAAGCTTTGATCGCTGCGTTTCTATTTTATAGTTCGCTATGAGTTTTGCTTCCCAGTTAAAGCCTTCATTGTCGAGGTTAAGTTTGTCAACACCAGCTATTACTTTTCTATACTGCAGATCAACCGATGGTGTTATATCGAAGTTCTTACTGAAGCGGTGTTGCAGTACGAACTCGGCTCCCATCCGGTTTGTTGCAGTAGCATTGATAAAAGTATTTAAGATAGCATTAGGGTCAACTGCTGCATTATTCAGTTGCTGGTATTGTGCAGCAGTGATGGTATCGCTGTACCGTGTGATGTCGTCCTGGTTATTCCTGTAATATAATGAAGCAAGGAAATCGCCCTTTGTATATTTCCTGTTCACGTTCAGTTCGAACGAGTTGGTATATTCCGGGCGAAGACCCGGATTGCCGATACTTACATTCACCGGATCGCTGATATTGAGGAAAGGATTGAGCTGCCAGAAATTCGGACGTCTTATTCTGCGTGAATAGTTCAGTTGAAGATCTGTTTTATCGTTAAGTGCTTTAGTAAGAAACAAACTCGGGAATAAGGCATCGAATAGTCCTTTGAAGCCAACAGGTAATCTATAACCGAATTCATCTCCACTATCCAGCAGTTTCCCGTCGAAAGATGAATATTCAAAGCGTAAGCCCGCCTGGTAGGAGAAAGTAGGCGTTAACCTGTTTGCATAATTAATGTATGCCGCATGAACGATCTCATGGTATTCGATATTATTGCTCAGCGGCAGAATTGTTTCCGTTCCACCGGTTTTTGCCACTGCAAGAAACCTGCTGCCTTGTTTATTTATGAAACTGCGCAGACCTGTTTCAAACTTTCCCTTATCACCTATGGGATCAGTAAAATCTATTTGAAAAGTAAGCTGGTCATTATTATTGTTGCCGCTATTGTTCACGCTTGTTGGCGTATTGTATGGCGTTCCATCCGGGTTAAAGAAAGCGTTGAAGATATCAGAGCGATTGCTTCCCTTTCCATAATTGTAGTTGATGTTTGCAGTTAACTCTTTCTCGCTTTCGGGAAATTTATGCGTAAAGTTTAGTTGTGTATTGTACCTGTTGAACTCGTTACTGCCGGAGGAAGTTCTTTCACCAAAGCGTTCTGCCATACCACTCGCATTGAGATACTGCTGGTCCTGTTCTTCATTGTTATCAAACTTGCCTTTTACAAGGTTTTGAGAGAGTGAGATCGTGTTCCTGTTATCAATGAAATAATCGATGCCGAACCGTAATGACGCAAACTTCCTTCTTCGATCTTCATCAGAATACTGGTTAAAATAGTTATATACGCCATTCTGTTTGTTTTGTCTTAGCGTTCTCCCTTCTGCAATGCCACCACTCTGGTTGAAGTTCCCGCTGAGGAATAGATTGATCTTTCCTTGTCTGGTATTCAGGTTAATACTTCCATTCAGGATCCCGGGGTAGCCAGCACCTAACGAAGCAATACCATTCAACCCAACCCGCTTATTCTTTTTAAGTATGATGTTGATTATGCCTGCCGTACTGGCTGCATCGAATTTTGCCGATGGATTGGTGATGAGTTCTACCCGTTCAATATTGTCTGCAGGTATTTGGTCGAGCGTAAGAATAGTAGGCCGTCCGTCAACAAATACCTGCGGCGTATTATTTCTAAGTGAAACATTGCCCTCCATATCTACTGTTAGCGAGGGAATATTCTTCATTACGTCAACGGCGGTACCACCGGTAGCAGTGAGGCTGCGATCTACATTGAACACTCTTCTGTCAACCCCCATTTGCATAGCCGGCCTGGTAGCTGTAACAGTAACGCCTGTCAATTGCTGCACATCATCTGTGAGTTGGAGATTGCCCAGATCCCGCTGTACAAAATTATCCGGCTTGCGATTGCTAAATACAATGTAACGGTTCACATTCCCGAAACCAACTGCAGAAATAAAAAGCCTGAAGCTATCTACAGGCGGCAGGTCGTTGAATTCGAAATCGCCGTTTGCTAAACTAGTTTTAGCCCGGATCAGGCTGTCGGTTTTCCTGCCTGCACTATCGCTATTCACTACGTATAGCTGAAGTGAAGCCGCTTCTACACCTCTTCCTGTTTTATTGATGACTTTTCCATAAAGGCGATTTCCTGTCGCTTTTAAAATAGGCGTTTCAATAGTTCCAATATCTGTCGATTCTTCCTGTGCAAAAGCTGCTGAACATAAAAGGAAAACGCTGATAAATAATTTAATAGATCTTACCATAATTATCCGGTGTGCTGGTTTGCTGCAAAATCAATGCAATCATCAGAATCTGAGACAACAAATTACAAGTTCTTTAGTTTTTAGGACGAAGAGTGAATACAATCGGTGAATAGGCCTGGTTGTTCAGCCGGTCCTGCTGCCGTGTGAATAGGTGAATGGTAAGGATATCTGTTACGGACATCAAATAAAAAAAGAGCTTTAAAAAGCTCTTTACAAATTGTATTACTTATTGTTCATTACTCATCCACTGTTATTTTACTGATGTTACCCGGCTTACGTACGCCCTCGCTGGAAATGAATAATTCACCATTCGGGCTGAATGTTATTCCCTCAGGTTGTTCAAACGAACCACCGAGGTTTACCACTCGTTTGATACTTCCATCGCCGTTCAGCACCATCAGCCTTGAAGACGGACCATCTACCACATACAGATCATTCGATTCAGGATGCAGACCAATAGCAGAGGGTTTGAATCCCTTCTTCTTTTTACCAGTTCCTGCTTCGCTTTTCATATCGATCTTATACACCGGTGATTCTTCAGAGCGCTTCGAGTCGAGGTTAAATGCATACACACCTTTGTAGTCTTTAGTGGAAGGCTCGTTGTCTTTTATACCCAATAATAACCTGTTATTTTTTTTATCATATACCAGTCCTTCTACATTATGTGCTGCAGTGAGCCCCGTTTCGTATTGTTTTGTTTCAGGGTTCTCTTTCCAATTGCTGATCTCGAACAACGCTCCATCACTTCGCACGATGTAAGCAGTGTTACCTGCCAGTGTAATACCCTCATAATCTCCTGCACCACCAAACGGTATTTCTTTTTCGATCTTTCCTGATGCTGTGTTATAGATGAACATCACACCCTCCTCATCCTGCACGCAGGCAAAACGATTAGCATCAATATAACTGATGCCGGAAACTTCTTTTAGCCTGCCTGGCAATGACCATTGTTGGATGACCTGTACTTCAGGCGACATCGCTTCTTTGTTGTCCTTCTTTTTATCATCATCTTTTTTCTTATCCTTCTTTTGTTCGCTGCCGGCAAGGCGTACACCTATATCTTCCCGGTATATATACCCGGTGCCGATCAGCGCAATTACCAGTATGATCAATATATATTTCATAAGATTGTTTTTTATTTCCAAAAACTAATTCCGGTCGCGGTCTTCCCGTCTGCAGTGAGTACAATATCCACATCCTTAGCAGTACCTTTGCCATCCAATTCAACCTGGTAATACACGGTACCATCTTTTTCCAGCTTCTCCACCTCATCTATTTTTAATGAAGCGTAGTTGGCGATGATGGCTGCCGTTACCGCTGCAGGTAATTCTTCAGCTTTTATTTCTTCTTTTTTCATTACTACCTTCCCGGCATTGTTCACGAGAACAGTTATCTCTTTGCCTGAATGCACCAGCTCTGCTTCATACCCATCATTCACTTTCTCCCATTCAATTTTATTGTCTGAGGTGTAGCTTGATTTTACTGCATTCACCACCACAGAAGGAAGCTTCGACTCGCTGATATGATTACCACAGCCTGCCAGCAGACCTCCCGATACCACCATAGCTATTATTACATTTTTCATAGTGTTTGATTTTACAGTACAAAGCTCCTAACCAATTTGGGAAAGAATCGGGAATTGGGTTCTTATTGAAAACGTACCATTATTATGTGCTGGTGCTGGTAAGAATAAGCAACAGTAAATCCGTACAGATCTACGATCGCTTTCACAATAGAAAGCCCAAGCCCTGTGGATCTGGATGGAGTATGTTGTGTATTGAATCTCGAAAATAAAGCGGCTTCATTTAATGGCTCGTTGCCGCTGTTTGAAATATGTAAGATGCTATTCTTTAATGATAACTCTATTCTCCCACCGGTGGGGGTATGCACCACCGCATTTTTTATAAGATTAGTGATCAGAATAATCGCCAGGTCATAATTCATTTTAGCGGTGCAGTCTTCCAGTTGCACTATCAACTCTTGTTGATTGTATAAGGCTTGTTCACGAAAATCCTCCACGACGTTCTGTGTTAATGCTTTGATATCAACTGCTGTTTCTTCAGTGTATTGATGATTTTCGATCTTGGATAATAAGAGTAAGGAGCGGTTTAGCCTGGTGAGCCTGTCTAGATTATCCAGTGCAGACGACATCAAAGCCAGTTGCGTCTCATTCATCTCACCGCGTTCTGTTAAATGCTCCAGTTTATTAATAGCGATCGCTAAGGGTGTCTGTAATTCATGCGCCGCATTCTCAATAAAATGTTTCTGGCTGGTAAATACCTGTACATTTTTGTGCTGCATTTTCTCTATCGCTTCATTCAGCAGGCGAAACTCTTCAATCCGCGTTTTTTGTGCGGCAACTGTAAGCGGTTTATCTACGCGGAAATTCTTTACCTGCGACAGCAGTATATAGAATGGCTTCCATACTTTCTTCAGCAGAAAATTATTCAACAACACCACCGGTAATACGATCCCGAGGTATAGCCCGATCAACGCATATAGCAGCGCATTTACCAGGTCATCTTCTTCCACCATAGAAGTAGCGATCTGCAGATCGTAGTACTTTTCTCCTGCAACAAAACTGGTTTTTAAAAGACGTACCGGTTCATATTCATTTTCATTTTCCATGTACATCAGCGTGTCGCTGTATATATCATGCAGCGTAGCCGCTTGTGCTTTCGTGATCGGAGTGATCTTGTAGCCGCCTTCGCCGAAGTCAGGTTTATCCAGCAGGGCTGTATCAGCAAGTGCTTTGCGGATGACCAATTGTTTTTGATTGTCCAACCCGTCATCAATACTGTCGTATATCTCGTTCAACATGGTATAATAAAAGATGGCCGCCCATACTGATATCACCAATAATATCAATGCTGCAAAGTAGGAGCTAGTATAGTTGAGCAGCTTCATACTTCTGTCAATTTGTAACCGATGCCATACACGGCTTTTATTTCAATGGATGCTTTTTGGTCTTTCAGTTTTTTGCGCAGGTTTTTTATCTGGGAGTAGATGAAGTCAAAGCTGTTCACTTCGTCTATGTTATCGCCCCACACATGTTCGGCCAGGGCGGTTTTGTTCACGAGGCGGTTCTTGTTGATTACCAGGTATTCGAGGATGTCGTACTCTTTGCGGTTCAGTGAAAGTTCAAAACCTGCTACCTCCACCGTGCGCTTGTCGGTATTCAACTGTACATTTTCGATAGTGATGATATTGGTGCCGTTGGTGGCTTTCCTACGCAGTAAAGACTTTACCCTTGCATGCAACTCTGCAAAATGAAAAGGCTTGGGTAAATAATCGTCTGCACCCAGGTTAAGTCCTGCCACTTTATCTTCTATTGAATCCTTCGCAGATACAATGAGCACGCCGTCGTGCCGGCCTTCCGATTTTAATTCTTCCAGCAGGGTAAGACCGGTACCACCCGGCAGACCGATATCCAGCAAGATGCAGTCGTATTGGTACACGGCAAGCTTGTCGCGGGCCGCGTGATAATCAGCAGCCGTTTCCACGATGTAGTTTTCCTGCTGCAATGAAAGCTGCATATTATCCCGCATTCCGGGTTCATCTTCAACGATCAACAACTTCATGCAGCCATTGTTACAAACACAATGCTAAATACATTGATTTATCGGCATGATCTTATTTTATCATACGCCGCTTTAAAAGAGGCACAATATTTTTTGCATGCAGGCCATGGAATTATTATTTAGCAATACTGGGATCATTGCGTGGGGTGGGGTAGCGATCATTATATTATTGATCTATGCAGAAACAGGCCTGTTACTCGGGCTTGTTGTTCCCGGTGGAGAAACGCTTGTATTTACTGCAGGATTACTGGCCAGCACCAATACGTTAGACATTTCCATTTTTTTATTGCTGATATTGCTGATCGCATCCGGTACTGCGGGGGATATATCCGGATTTTACATCGGCAAAAAGTTTGGCAAAAAGCTGTACCATAAAAAAGATACCTGGTATTTTAAACAGAAATACCTGCAGGTGGCGGAAGATTTTTTAAGCAAGCACAGCAAGCTGGCGATCATCTTAGGCAAGTTCTTCCCGATCGTTCGGCCATTCACACCTGTTATCAGCGGAACCACCCGTTTCAAATTCGGATCCTTCATTAGTTTATCCCTCGTCGCCGTCTTACTGTATATGTGCATCTTTTGTTTAGGTGGCTATTTTTTAGGCAAGCGTTTTCCGCAGATAGAAAATTACCTGGTGTGGCTACTACCAGTCAGCATCATAGTATCGCTGGTACCCGTAGTGCGGCAGGTACGAAAGTACAAGGCAGGGCAGAGAATATAGAAAAGAGTTAACACTCAACATTAGATCGATAACGAATCCACTAATCCTTATTCATCTCTGCCACCAGCTCGGGTATCTTCAGGCGTGAAGCCCCTTCGATCAGCTCCAGCGCTTTTGCATCATCTTTCGCCAGCAGGCGCATCTGCTTTTTCCATGGGCAGAGTATACAGTTCTCAAATTTTACAGACTCGCCGGCGCTAGTGAACAGCACATATTGCGGCATGCCCATACCTATGCCCGGGTAGGTAGAGGTTACGATGGTATGCACGTAGAGTTTGTATTTAGGACCGTCAACGATACGCTGGTAAAAACGTCGGTCCACTTTCTGCCTGGCATCGATGTACAGGTATTCATAGCGTTTGCCGAATTCAGTAAAACCATAGGCGAGCACTTCTCTGTCTGCCGCAACGTAAACTTTCTCTTCGCCCTGTTCGTTCACTACGGTTAGTTTGCTGAAGAAATTGGTGACACCTCCGCCTTTGGTCACTTTAAATTTGCAGGCAATGGTATCATTATTCGCCAGTACGATATAGCCCTCGAGAAAATCAGCGGCACGTACTGTAAACGCAGAAGAAATGAGCACCACGAAAAATAACACGCTTTTCATAGGGTAATGTATTCGATAAAACAGGGTGAAAATAATAAGTTTTCATTGAACATCTCGTGTGTTCAATAATGATCGTTATGCAAGCCATGCCGCAGTAGAAAGGAAGAGAAGCTGCGCTGCATAAAACGCGAAATACGTTTTAAAGGTCCCTTATATATAATCTGTTCCTAAGGAACAGACCTCATACGTTCTAATCCGGAAACCAAACCCGAACTATTTTATTATTCGCCACTTCATAGATCGCTACGCCATAGAATTTCCCTTTCGCCGCTGTGATCTCTTCATGATCTATCACGATATTACCCTGTACAATGCGATTGAGCAGTTTGCAGTGCAGCACCTTTACCGTACTTAGAAAGTTATACCGCGTACGCATCGCTTCTTTTCCTTTCACTTCCAGTTTACCGGTGTTGAGATTGTATATCTCCACGCTGTCGGCATATGGCTGCAGGAAAGCTTCGAGATCATGTGCATTGTAAGCAAGCAGTTGCTGATCGGCAAGATCGGTAGGCGTAAACCTTCTTAAAGAATCCGGTCGAAACGCCACACCTTTATTCACTACCCACTCAATGTTTTTCCAGTTGTCGATACTCAGTGTAGGATCTTTCGATAACAACAACATATCTGCCTGCAACCCTTTCGCGATGGTGCCGAACTGTTGCTGCCGGCCTATTGCCTTCGCTCCATTGATGGTAGATGCCTCCAATAACTTCCATGTGCTCATGCCAGCCTGTTGCATGTATCGCAACTCATCAAAATAACTCGACACATGGTGGGTGCCGATATTACCTGCGTCCGTACCTGTTGCGATCAGCACACCCGCTGCCATCAACCTGGCAAGGTTCGACATGCGGATCGAATCTTCTCTTTTCATGTTGGCTTTACCATTTTGCACCGCACGTTTTATCCTATTTGTAAGCAGTGTATCACTCAACACAGCCATGTCGAACATAGTGTTCACAGGGGCCGGGTGTGCATAGTGCATGTCTTCTTTAGTAGGTGTATACATTTGACCAAGCGCTCTCGGGTAATTACCCACTACCACCAACGTAGGAGACAGAACGGTTTTATTATTCTTCAACAGTTGAATGAACGCTTCATCTATCGGTTCATCCACGCTATGCACCAGGTAGTCTGCACCCGCCTCCACGCTCAGCTTTGCGGTGATGAGTTCGGTTGCATGCACCGCAACACGCAATCCTTGTTTGTGCGATTCATCTATCACAGCTTTCACCAAAGGAAGACTCGCTCTTGCAGCACTGTCAACATTTCTCCCGTTAACGATGTACCATATCTTGATGAAGTCAGGCTTCAGTGGCAGTTGTTTTTGCACATAGGCTTTTGCATCATTCACCGTCTTCATCAGGTAGAATGGTTCATCATCACCCAGCGGTTTAAAAACTTCCGGCTCCCAGGTAGTGAGCAAAGGGCCCGTCATGTACACACCGGGTGAATAATCTTTGGTGCGGAACGTATCACGCTGGCGAAGAAAGTTAGCCGTGGCACCTACGTCGATCACTGATGTAATGCCGGCTGCTGCATACCGGCGCAGGAAGTCTTCCATATGTTGGTGCGACCAATCGATCTCTTTTGCATACGGTTGATACCTGGCCAGGTTGATCGCATCCGGGCGGGTATAGATACTGCCACTCTGGAAAAAATGTACATGCGCATCTACCAGCCCCGGCATCAGCCACTTGCCTGTACCGTCGATCACCTGCGTAGCGTTAGTCGCAGAAAGTTTAGTACCAATTGCACTGATAGTACCATTGGTAACCTGTACATCCTGCGGAGGCAATAACTTTTTATTTTCTACATCCACGATGGTTACGTTGCGGATGAGTAATTGTGCTTCGGCAGAAAAAGAAGACAGGATAGCCAGGATGAGTAACAGCTTTCTCATGTGCAATTTTTTGGGAAGGTAAAGAAGTATAGGGAATTGCGTTATTGCCCCAGGATATCAGGGAGCGGTGAGCCTGGCTGTTAGGATATTCAGCAAATAGTTTTATCAAAACGGCAATGTCCCTTAGCTGGCGCAAAAGGCCGGGTAAAGGACATTGCGGTGAAAGAAGGAAAGGTCGCCGTTTAACTCTTCGGATAATGAGAGATATATCTTCTGATGGCCGTATTTAATTTTTTCTGCCTGCTAAAATGTACAGCGAAAAGGCACCGATGGCCATCACCGCATCTCTCACTGCAACATCATAATATTGCCCCGTTAGCAGCAGGTTGAAGGCAATGCCCAATAGCCATAAGCCAACTATCAAACTGCCCAGCCTGGGCTTGACTAGCACGATCACTCCAGCTACGATCTCAATTATACCTACAATCAGCATAAAACTAGGCGGTGCCAATGGAAGTATATTAGCAACTTGCGGAGCTAAGTATTGATCCCAGTTAACCAGCAGGTGCGTAAACTTGTCGGCGCCTGCCACGATAGGGACCAAGCCATAGGTTAATCTGAGCAGTGTTATTACCCGATCGGTTGCAGAAGTCGTGGTGATTGTTGCCGGTGAGTGTGTGGTTGCATAATTAGCTGTTGCGGTAGCCATAGTATTGATTTTTATTTTAGAAATGAGTTTCGTCTTTATTCAGAGCAGTGAAAACAAAAAAGGTTACAGTCTTATTATTCGGGTCGCTATTTTTCAAACACTATAGCTTCAGGAAAGGCACCGAATTTCAATAATATTCCCTGTATTTTTTCTGTCATGGATGGAGGACCACAAATGTAAAATTGCTTAGAAAAATCATTGACATGTTCTTTAATGAAGCTCTCGTCTATAAAGCCGTTGAAATATGGCTTATCAGCAGGTTCATCAGTGATCAAATACAAAACATTGCCGCCCATTAATGAGGATAGCTCGTCACGAAGTATAATGTCCGCCGTTGTTTTATTCGAGAAAAAAAGGAAGCTATCTTTCAATTCATCTTTCCTGTGTAATTCTCTGAAAATAGAAATGAATGGAGTGATGCCTGCTCCTCCTGCAAAAAAATAACCTGCTCCTTTGTATTCGATCGTTCCCCACGGTTCATCGATGATCATCTCGTCGCCAGGCTGTAGGTTCAGTAGTTCATTCGTTACCCCTGGATGCTGTTTGTACGATTTAATAATAAATTCCAGATGTGTATCATCGTTCAACGAGGTAAAAGTGAAAGGTCTTTTTCTGTTTTCCCAACCCGGTTTTTTGATCGCTACCTCTGTTGCCTGTCCTGGTGCAAAATTGTAGCCCGACGGTTTTTCGGTCTTGAAAGAATGCACATCATGTGTCAGTTGGTCGATAGATAATATCCTTACCGTAAAAGCCATTATTGTAATTTTTTTACTCAGTGTTATCTATGAGCCAAAAGGTTACAACAGTTTAAAAAAAACTTTCGAACGAGTGTAACCTTTTTAGCCTGAGTCCACTCTACATTTACAAGGGATATGAAAGAGATTTTACAGAACACGGTGGCAGGTGATGAAGTGATCATCGCTAAAATAGTGGCAGGCGAGGCTGCTATGTACGAGATTTTGATCAGGAGATACAACCCGGTATTGTATAAGATAGCGAGAAGTTATGGATTCAATCATCATGATGCAGAAGACTTAATGCAGGAAACACACGTTGCAGCTTATCAGAATTTAAAACAATTTGCTTTCAGGTCTTCTTACAAAACATGGATATCTAAGATAATCAGCCATAAATGTTTGTACAGGTTAAACCACGGTTACCAAAGGCGGGAGCAGCCGGGCAGCCATATTATTTATGAAGATGCTAAACCCATGTTAGGCAATGATAAGACTATGGATCCCGAGCAATCATCATTAAGCAAAGAATTTACGGCAGTCTTAGAGAAAGCCTTACAGGTAATACCCATCAATTACCGGAGTGTTTTTGTTCTAAGAGAAATAGAGGGCTTCTCGGTCAGCGAGACTGCCGAGATATTGAACATTACAACGATCAATGTGAAGGTGAGAACAAATCGGGCTAAAGCTATGTTACAAAAGCAACTTGAAGCGTTTTATGCATCTACCGGTCTTTATGAGTTCAATCTTATCTACTGCGATGACATTGTGAAAAAAGTTTTTGACAGGATCAACTCATTCCATAAATAGTATCCAATGAAAGTGAAATTGTTTGTTGCCGATGATCTTAAAGAAATAGAGTTGCAAATAAATGAATTTCTGCAGGCGTCTTCAATACAGGTGCATCATATAACACAGTCCCAATCAAATCAAAAGGGGAAGTTTTTATTCGTAACGGGTATTTATTATTATCAGAGGCCGAATACCAAACAATGGAAAGTATAATAGATGCCTCGAATATTAAGTGTTGGTTGATATATGATCTTTTTTATATAGTTCCGTTACATGTACTAAACTTTAGCAGTGGCTCTTTAACAAGGGAATTATACACTTCAATTACCGTATAACACGCGGGTGCAAAAATGCATTTCAAGAGACACCACATTCCCTGAATCTCTTCTTCTCTTCGGATATCAATAAGATATTGCGGAGGAAGTAAGACAACAGATTTGTATATTTATAAGAGATAGGCAAGCCCTTATTGCAATCCACCATTTGAAAACTTCACGCACATGAAACTACTATCGCTTTTAATTATCCTGTCTTTTGGCAGTATTGCATCCGCACAAAGCAGGTTGGCCGCAGATAATCAAAAACTAAACGATCTCACCCGCAACTTTAAAACTTATTCTATCGAATTGGTCATAAACGCTGCGCCTGTCAATACCCCGGTGGTAAATGAAATACATACCACTTTACGAAATAATTTCAGTTTTCTTAAAGGGAAAAAGATGAAGCGTAATGCAAGTGATTTGGTGATCCGTGTCTATATGGATGGCCAGGTCTTAGGCTCTGAACGCTACACGGTCACTTCTAATATAACCAATTCGGCCACGTACACCAAGCACTCATATGCGCTGGATCACCTGGTACATGCCTGGATGACGTTGCATACCAATGATGCTGAATTGATAACAATAACCCTTGACTCGAGTGCAATAGTGAAGAGAACTTATAATTATGTGGAAACGATCAGTGACTATAGCTGGGCCAGTGAGTACAATGCCATGCGATATAAGCAAAGTGACCGTGAATCCGCAGATAAAGGACGAATGGGTGTGAGCCAGCTATGGAGTTTTGAGAAAGATTTTTTCCAGGTTTTCACTAACTATAAAAAATCAAAACTGTAGATCAGCACGGAACTGTAATGATCAGCCATAGTGTTGTTATCAGTACTGCTATTCAAAGATATTGTGATACCGCCTCTGTCGGTTTTCATAACGCTGTCTTCAGATTGCCTTAACCTTGATAGTTAACCTGATCATTCAACGTACAATTTTCTGGCATCAATAAGGATAGATGCTCAACATCTGTTCTCTATATTCCGCACTAAGTTTGGGTTTCATAATATACGAATAGCGCTGTGCAAACTCCAGGGATAGCCACGGTGATACTGCGGAGATAAACCTAACAGGCATATACATTAACCAATGTTCCACGCCTTAAAAATCAGTTTACCGGCGAGATAACGTAATTATACGCTTGACTTTATAAAAGAATATTTTGAATATCGCAGTGTTAATTAATTCAATAACTAAAAACCAAAGCTTATGGCCAACCCTAACCTGATATCGGCAACGATTCCCGGGGGAGACATGACAGACATCAAGACTGCAATTGATGTTATCAAGAACAAGCTGAGCACCGTTTTACTTTTCAACCTCACCGACGAGGACAGAAAAGGACTGGCGAAGATGGGAGATAAGACGATCCCATTCGTTAAGAAAGCGCTTGGCTATGCAGACCAGTATCCTAACCTGGTGCCCAATTACATGGACCTGCCCGAGGCGAAGATCGACCTCAAACTGGCGGAAGATCTTGCAGAGATCCAACGTTTGTTGCAGCCCACTGTAACTGCGATTGATGACACGCTCACGATCGCGGGGGCAGAAGCGTATGATGCAGCCCGTACTTTCTACGGCTACGTACTCGGCGCAACTGAACAGAACGTAGCAGGATCGCAGGCGATCTATGATGACATGAAACAACGTTTCCCCGGCAGACCCAGAAAATCGGGGCAGCAGAGCCAGAATGTTGTGGATGCCGGTAAAAAAGAAACAACAGAACAGTAAAAGATTAGTTAGAACATTGAACACGGCGTAACGGGTGAGATTTTTCTCACCCGTTTTTATTTTCTCTGGGTGGCAACATTTGAAAAACTCTGTTGAAGTGAGAAAAAGCTCACTTTGAGTGAGAAAAAGCTCAGTTGAAGTGCCGGGAATCTCTCTTGAACCTCCGGGAATCTCTATCAGCGTGAGAAGTTTCTCTGTGAACGAGAGAAAGATCTCACTTGCAGTGAGAAACAATCTCGCTGCGATAGAGAAAAATCTCATTTGTAGTGAGAAGTTTCTAATGAAACGAGAGAAAAAGCTCGGTGGAAGTGAGATTGTTTGTTGGTGTGAGTGAGAAAAAGCTCACTTGGATAGAGAAAGTCGGAGGTAGGAGTGAGAAAAAGGTGGGTTGGAGATTGTTGGAGCTAAACCGCAATGTCCGCTAATGACTTGGCTAGGAAGGGGAGACATTGCGGAGAAGGGAAAGAATCGATGCTCAACATGTGTTCTCTGAACTCCAGACTAAATCTGACTTTTATTAACATCCCAAGGGCGCTGCGCTTACTTTTCAGATAGCAAGGGTTGCTCTAAACTAAGCCACGAACGCCACAGGGATAATAACTGAATGTCGTATAATTGTGAACTGTAAATTGTTTGGTAATGAAAACTGTTTCACTTTTAGCCATCTTGATGTTCACTTTCGGAATTTGCGCTCAATCGCAAAAAGCAACACGGGAGACCATCAGAAGGTATAAGTCGGCTGAATCAATAGCAAAAGATGCCTTGGAAAAATTGAACGAGGGCAAGTTGAATGAATCAAAATTATTGATTAAAAAATCTATAGATGAACATCCTTCAGAAATGGTCTTTGATTATCTAGAAGTATTACTGGAAACGCAAGACTTTTCAAATAGCCTGGAGATTTTTGAATATTGCAAAAAGGGCATCATCAGCTTCCCTGATTCAATAATGGCTTCCCGTATCGATGGACTCAAAACTTTGTATGCGTCAAGCAAAAGCTCTGTGTTGTCGCTAGCACTCTATGAGGCAATAATGCTTTTTGAAAAGCATGGGTTCTATAATGGCATCAAGATAGTTAGGGATGAGATAATTGAGACTGCTACTGATCCACAATACATCAGTATTCATCAGTTTGAACGATCATTATTGAGTGGGGATTATAGCACAGCATTATCAATTGCGGCGCACCAGCCACGAAGGACTAATAATGGCGATTTATGGTATTTGCGCATTGTAATGATTGCCAGAGTACAGCTGGAGATGGGAGAGTTTGTAGAAGCACATGAAACGATGAAAGAGTTAAAAAATCTTGAATGGGGCGTATCCGTTTATCCTTCAATGAGGCCTTGGTATGTGCTGGCAGAAACAGCAGCAAGAGTGGGAGATGCAGCGGAGATACGAAGGGCATATACTTATATAGCAAAGCATTTTTGGGAGGACAATCGTAATGCCAAGGGATATAAAATGAGAACTAAGGACTATTATTTGTTTGCCCTTGGCGACATTCAGCTCGGAAAATATTCACAGGCATTGCTGTATCTCGACAGTATACCAATGGTAAAAAAATACGTCGTTACCGAACCCGTTCCTAAATGGATGGTGTATAATTTATACGGAGATGCATATAAAGGGTTGAAGCAATACGCTAAAGCTAAAGATTGTTATGATATATCTTTATTCTCTAATCCTCACTATAGCTTTGCAAAAGCTGGTTTAATAGATTTAGAATCAACTATTGCCAGCGAGACTTCCAGGGATAAAACTCCTCCAGTAATAACCATTACAGAGCCTCAATCCACTAGAGGTTTAGCTGTGGTAGCGAATGGGCGAACAATCCAGGTTCGGGGAGTTGCAACAGATCCTTCCGGCTTAAGATCGGTAACGATTAATGGGAAAGAAGCATTTTTTCAAAATTCAGGTAATTTTTGGGGAGAAATCGCATTAACACCAGGAAATAACAAAATACTAATTAAGGCTATTGATGCAGCAGACAATGTTGGAAGTATCAGCTTTGATGTGACTGAGCAAACAGAAATTGAACCTGTAGTAGTTAAAGAGGGAAAAAACTACTGTTTATTGATTGCATCGCAGGATTACAAAGATCCCACGATTGTTTCATTAAATAATCCTATTCCTGATGCGATAAAATTGAAGCTCGTATTGAAGAACAATTATAACTTTTTGGATGAAAACATCATCACACTGTTCAACCCAACAAATAACGATATCAAAAGGCAGCTGCTGGAACTCTCCAACATGTTAAACCCGGAAGACAATGTGATAATATTTTATGCGGGTCATGGACTATGGGTTGAAAAAGAAAAAAAGGGTTATTGGTTTATGGTTGATGCGGTTCGTAATGATGAAAATACCTGGTTCTCTAATAAAACCGCTTTAGATCTGATAAGTAAGATTCCAGCACGGCACACTCTACTGATTACTGATGCCTGTTTCTCAGGCGGCGTATTCAAAACACGATCTTTTACGAAAGATGCATCAACAACAGTTCAGGTATTGGGAGAAAAAATAAGTCGCGTTGCGATAACTTCCGGCAATGATACAGAGGTACCCGACGAATCGATATTTATGAAATACCTGATTAAGGCATTATCTGAAAACACTGATAAATATTTGCCTGCACAAAAGATGTTCATCACCAGGATTATCGAAGCTGTCATAAATGAAAGCAAAATTGAACCTAGATACGGAACCTTGGAATCAGCCGGTCATATAGGAGGAGATTTTATATTTACTAAAAATTAGTTGCTCGGTTGCAGTTCAAGTTGAAACCGCGCTATCCGAAGAGTTAGCTTTCGCTCTTCGGATGTTTATTAAGAAGCAGTCTTCGACTGCTTTCCTGTTGCGCAAAGTTCAGAACGTATAAGTGAGTGACACAACAGGTGATCCCATGAGGTACTTCAGCTGGCTACATAAAGAATCCAACTTAACGCATAAACCTCTCAGGTTAAAAAACCTGACAGGTTATGGTGACCACAATCATCTTCTCTCCCTGACCCTCATCATCCCCTCCGCCCGCTAACATTTGTTCTTTTACATCAATTCCAAAACTCAAAAGAACAAACACTATGGCTCTTAAGATAACAGAAGAATGTATCAACTGCGGTGCCTGCGAACCGGAATGTCCCAACAATGCGATCTATGAAGGCGGTGTAGATTGGTCCATCTCCGACGGTACCAAAGCATCGGGCAGTTTCGTATTAACTGATGGCAGTATCGTAGACGCTGCACAAAAATTCGAAGCACTTACTTCCGATATCTATTTCATCGTTCCCAACAAATGCACCGAATGCCAGGGCTTTCATGAAGAACCACAATGCGCCGCGGCTTGTCCGGTTGACTGTTGCGTTCCCGATGAAGCGTACAGTGAAACAGTGGAGCAGTTGATGGCGAAGAAGGAGGCGTTACATAGTAATAATTAGAAATAAGAAATAATAAATGAGGAATGAGAAGGTAAGTCCGAAATGATAACAGTACTACGACGCACTTTTTTATTTCTTATCAATTATTTCTCATTCGTTGATAATTAGAAATAAGAAATAATAAATGAGGAATGAGAAAGTAATACAGACGCAGCAGGATCGAACTGGTACACTTTTTAATTTTCTATTTCTTATTAATTATTTC
>JAEZDC010000008.1 GCA_023429825.1 Bacteroidota bacterium
TCATTCAGGTTCTGTAAATGTAAGAACGATGCTGGTGGTCAACAGGCCTAAGCAGGAAGTATATAGTTTCTGGAGGAAGCTTGAAAACCTCCCGCTCTTCATGAAACATTTGAAAGCTGTACAGGAACATGATAACAAGCGTTCTCATTGGGAAGCAACATTGCCTGGAAATCTAGGTATTATTAAATGGGAAGCTGAGATCGTTGAAGAAGAGGAGAACAGGAAAATAGCATGGAGATCTATTCCGGGATCCACAATAGAGAACGCGGGTAAAGTAGTGTTTGAAGAAGCATTAGGAGGACAGGGAACTAAACTTGATATAATTATTTCTTATCGTCCACCTGCGGGAGATGTAGGCAGAGGCATTGCAAATATGCTAAACCCGATGGTAGAAAAATACATCAGGCAGGATGTATGCAATTTCAAAGATCACATTGAGCAGGCTAAACCGTTAACGAATACTGTAACTTCTACTCAACATATACCAGCTGATACAACGGGAGATCAGCCAACTGAAAGAACATATAGATAGTTTTCATTTTTATATTGTGATTAGAGTGCCTTTTAAGAAGGCACTTTTTTTTATCCATTCACATTAAAAGTTAATTCCTGATATGCTTACTGAGCCATATTTCCACAATGGTGCGGCAGGCATACCATTTGCCAAGAATGCTTATATGAAAAAGTTATTCTTATATGCTGCATTGTTAATGAACATGTTTGCAGCCTGCCAAACAAGTAGTGATGGAGATGGTGATGAGTCTTCTGAAAAGAAGAAGAATGTTTCTAAAAGAGATTATAGTATTACTAAAGCGAATTCATACAGTGATCTATTTCTCGATAGTATGACTATGGAAAGCTTCATCACAAAAAATAATATCGCAGACTCGCTTGCAAGAAGAATGAGGAGTTTTTACAATACGCGTAACTACCAATATGCATGGTTTACCAGCAACGGTTTAACAGAACAGGCAAGAGGCTTTTGGAATTTGCATGATTACGTTACAACCTATGCCAACGACACAACTTTGAAGAACAAAGCACTTCAAAAGAAAATGGACGGCTTGGTTATGGAGGAAAGCCTTTCTGTAAGTGCATCTAACAAAGAAATGCTGAATACAGAACTAACCCTAACACAACATTTCCTTTTGTATATGTTGGGTAATTATGAAAAGGGATATGTAAAGCGAAAAGAAATGGAGCGGTTCATCCCAAGAAAAAAAGAAGACCCTCTTTACCTGGCGGACTCGCTTGTAAACAAAAAACATAAAGACGATAAATACTACGATGATGTAAATGAAGTGTATGGCGCTTTGAAAGAGCAGTTACGTTTATATACTGACATAGTTAAAGCAGGCGGTTGGCCAACTGTAGAGATAAAGGCTAAAAGTTTAAAAAAGGGAACATCATCACCGGCAGTGTCCGTGATCAAAAAAAGGCTATGGATATCTAAGGATTTACCCGTAAATGATACTTCACAGGTTTTTAATGATACACTCGAATTAGCAGTGAAAAATTTCCAAGAGCGGCATGGATATAAGCCCGATGGCGTTATAGGTGCTAACGTGATTAAAGAGATGAATGTGCCTGCTAAAATAAGATTAGAACAGATACTATTGAACCTTGAACGGATGCGGTGGATGCCAACTACAATGGCTAAGCAAGGCAACATGATACTTGTGAATATTCCTGAGTTTGTATTGCATATGTATGAAAATGGAAGAAAGGTTTGGGACATGGTAGTAGTCGTTGGTAAAGAAGGGAATAATACGATGATGTTTAACGGGGATCTGAGTACTGTTGTTTTCAGTCCGTACTGGAATGTGCCGCCAAGTATTGTGCGTGGAGAGATCATGCCGGCTCTTTCAAGGAATCCGGGGTATCTAGAAGGGCAGAACATGGAGCAAACAGGAACAGAAGGCGGATTACCTGTGATTAGGCAAAGACCGGGACCCGGTAATGCGTTAGGAAAAGTTAAGTTCTTGTTCCCAAATAGCTTTAATATTTATTTCCATGATACGCCATCCAAGAGCTTATTTGCAAGAGATAAAAGGGCATTTAGCCATGGCTGTATCCGCTTAGCTGAGCCGGAGAAAATGGCCAACTATGTTTTGCGTAATCAACCTGAATGGACACCAGAGAGAATTAATGAAGCAATGAATGCAGGAACAGAAAAGCACGTAAAGGTTAAAAATCCAATCCCTGTAATTATCACCTATTATACAGCCTGGGTAGATGAAACCGGTAAACTTAATTTCAGAGAAGACATCTATAGCCATGATAAAAAGATATTAGCCAAAATGTTCAGGTAGTTAAAAAAGCGCTCTACTAAAATAGAGCGCTTTTTTTATGAGCGTTTCTGTTCAAATATCACGGCCCGGATTTTCTTTCTTAGGCTTACTACCCTTGCCATCATTGCACCATTAGCGAACGTTAACGTAAAAGCGCTTAGCGCTTCACCTTTCAGCCAATGATGAAATATCCATTCTCTTGATATTGTAAAACCTATATAGAGCACAAGGATTATTATACCTATAGTATCCATTTTGTTGATCACCTTTTCTGTCTCTTCATGCCACATGATCTTATAACGTTTGGCAGCCAGCCACCCTGTAAGAATTCCGAGTAACATAGCTGTAAGGGCAAGAAGGAATTCGATATATCCTTCAAGAATCTCGTATATGACAAAGCCAAACATCAGTAACGAGATCACATAAAAAATGCGAAGCCTCCACAGCATTCTTTTTTTTAAGTAATCCCTTGTCTTGATCTTTTCAGCCATGATAAGCTGGCGGCAATTCTAATGCCTCATCTTGCATTTTGTGGCGTAGAATCTCTCCGGATGAGTATCCAGATCGCTTTTTCATGTTGGTTCTGCGAAAAAAATGGAAAGCGTTCACCTTTATACAATCTCACCTTGATATGCTGATGTACGAAACACCTATAGGTGCCGCTTTCCATACAGATTTCACCGGTACGGCCATAGATTATCATAGAGCAGCGTGTTGGGTTATAAAATTGACATGAATAAAAATCGAAAAGTTGCAGTTACTTTCTTTATTTGGACGAATGGTAAAACAGAAATGTTACTGGTTAGATTACTCAAAGTTTTTAACAATTACATTGCTATAACAGACCTGCTTTTTATCTGGATTTATAACATCAAAATTCTAATACTTAGATTTGCACCATAATATGACAGAGGTATTTATAATATTAGGCCTTATAATTATTAATGGCCTTTTTTCTATGGCGGAAATCGCTCTTGTTTCTGCAAGAAAAGCCAGGTTAGAGGCACAATCAACAAAGGGCGATGAAAAAGCAAAACAAGCTTTAGCGCTGGCTAATCACCCGGATACATTTTTATCAACCGTCCAAATAGGGATTACTTTAATCGGCATTTTAACGGGCATCTTCTCAGGTCAAAAACTGCAGGATGACCTGGAACTATGGTTAAAGCAGTATCCATCCATAGCAGAATACAGTGACGGTATGGCTACTACGATCCTCGTTATCGCTATCACTTATTTTTCGCTTGTATTGGGAGAACTGCTTCCCAAAAGAATTGGATTAAGCAATCCTGAGAAAATTGCAAAGCTTGTAGCTGGTCCTATGAAGTTGGTAACCTTTATTACTTTTCCCTTTATTTGGTTGCTTACAAAATCTACCCTGATGTTCGTTAAACTCTTTAATATAAAGAGCAATGAATCTCAGGTTACTGAAGAAGAGATCAAGGCAATTGTGGCAGAAGGAACAGAACACGGTGCAATTGAGGAAGCAGAACAAGAGATCATTGAAAGAGTATTTCACCTGGGGGATAGAAATATCACATCGTTAATGACACACAGAAGTGATATCGTTTGGATAGATATCAATAATACTGTTGCCAATGCACGACATACTATTATTGAGCATCCCCATTCAATATACCCGGTTTGTGAAGGGCAGATCGATAGTATAAAAGGTATTGTAACGGTAAAGGATCTTTATATAAGCGATGATGATACGTTAATCAGCAGCATTACAAAACCTGCTACCTACGTTCCGGAAAATAATTCAGCATACCAGGTGCTAGAACAATTTAAAACTACAAGATCACATCATGCTTTTATAGTAAATGAATACGGTAGTGTTGAGGGGATCGTTACATTGAATGATATTCTCGAAGCGATAGTGGGAGAGATGCCTCAGCCTGATGAAGATGATTATGAAGTAGTGGAAAGAGAAGATGGTACTTTCCTGGTAGATGCGCAACTATCTTTTTACGATCTCTTGAGCAGATTCAATAAAACAGAATGGATAGATGGTGACCAGGAATTTGATACGTTAGCCGGATTTATCCTTCACCAGATGGAAAGAATTCCTCATACGGGGGAAACTTTTGATTGGAAAAATATCAAATTTGAGATAATGGATATGGATGGACACAGGATAGACAAAGTACTTATTACACTTCCCGAGGAGATAAAGGAAGAGATGGAATAACTCTGTTACTGTTGCATGCTTTTTGAGGCTGACGGTCAAAAAAACATATACATGAAGAACCTGTTTTATGTTGCTGGCCTCGCTTCTTTTATCTGCCTGGCTTCCTGCAACGATGCTCCTAAAGGAGATAATGCAACAATTACCGACGAACAAAAAGCGGCCTCTGGCGCAGGACAAACTTTTACTGTAGATACTTCGGCCTCAAAGATCAGGTTTGTAGGTCATGGGGTAGGGAAAAACCATCCCGGTGTATTCAGACTCTCTTCAGGTTCTGTTACTATTGACAGTAATAAAGTCAGCAGTGGCAATTTTGTTATTAATGTAAAATCTATGGAGCTGGAAGAGAAAGGAGGAATGTTTGACGAAAAGCTGCGTCCTCATTTAATGAGCGGTGACTTTTTTGATGCTGATAAATTTGGTACAGCAAAGTTCGAGATCACTAAAGTGGGGCCTTATACTAAAAGCGGAAATGATACTTCAATTGTTGAAGGTGCTAATTTCAGCATCAGTGGTAATCTTACTTTAAAGGATGTTACAAAGAATATCACGTTTCCCGCCAGGATCGATCTTGATGATACTACACTAAAAGCTAAAGGAAACTTTGATATTGATCGTCGCCAATGGAATATGAATTATGGTAACGATAAAACGTTAGGCGATAAGTTCATATCTGAAAAAGTTAATATTGAATTGGATCTCCAGGCCAGGAAACAATAATCAAAATAAAAGGCTGCAAAATCTGCAGCCTTTTATCATTTATTTTTTTGGAAGTTGTTTGAGTAGCTCTTCCACCGCAGCTTTCAACTGCTCATCTTCTCGCTTTGTATTATAATCAAGAGCGTTTTCTACAATGATGTCTGGTACAGCAGCACCCAATTCCTGGTTTTTATCTGTAGCTTTTGTATACCATCCTCTGCCAGGCAAACGAACGGTTGAACCATCCTGCATTGTTCTTGCACCGGTAGAGATCACTGATCCATTTGTAGGTGTACCTACTAACTTACCGATGCCCAAATGTTTGTATGCGTGTGAAAATATCTCAGCATTAGAATAGCTTGATTCATTACTTATCGCAATAGATGGTTTCATCCAGGCAGCGTATACTAAACGCTCGCCAACCGGGTAATACTCTTTAAATTTCAACTTATCTTTTTCAAGATCTTCAGATGCTCCTCTTGGGATCGTATAGGCGTGTTGTTTATAATTCAAGACAGTCATCAGGTAGTCGGTTGTATTTCCTCCACCATTATATCTTACATCTATGATCAGTCCATCTTTGCCATAACCTGCAGCTACAAATTCCCTTTCAGTCTGCTCAAAGCTTGGCATATTCATTCCCTGGATATGAATGTAACCTAACCTGCCATTTGAATATTTATCTACCAGTTTCTTCCTGTTAGAAACCCACTCCTTGTATAATGCATCACTTAACGAAGAAGTCGGCCTGATCACAACTTCCCTTGTATTGCCGTTAGATCCTTTTACACTCAGCAATAGCTTTTCATTTACTGTTCCATTCAGTAAGCTGTAGAAGTTTTCGTCTGGTTTTACAGATTCCCCATTTACAGCAGTAATAATATCTCCTGCCATTAATCTACTGCCGGATTTATCTGCAGGTGAGTTAGGAATAACCCTCGAAATCCTCATTCCTTCATTGGTAGGAATTAATTCAGCACCGATCAATCCCGTAGCATCTTTTTGAGTTTCAGTTCTGTCTGAAGCAACGAATCCCATATGGCTACTATTCAACTCACCTAACATCAGGTTGAACATATCCCTGAAATCATTGCTTGTTGACGCAGCTACAGCTCTTGGTTTGTACTTGTCATGCAAAGCATTCCAGTCATAGCCATGCATTTTGGGATCGTAATAATAATCTCTTATTGTTCTCCAGGCTTCTTCAAACACCTGTGCTTTTTCTTCGGGATAGTTAATTCTAAGCTTGGCTGAATAAGGAAGAGATTCCTGTGCGCTGCTCTTTGTATCGATACGAGCAAAAGCACCACCCTGCCTGGCATAATAAATATATTTTCCTTCATTGTCTATGTTCAATCCATTAGGATTTGAACCACCTTTTGTAAGCTCTTTCAATTCTTTTCCATCCCATTTGATGCTGTATAGGTCACGACCTTTTGCAGTACTGGTAGTAGCAGTGTAGTAGAAGGTTTGCCCATCCTTAGAGATAACAAAATCACCTTCATCACCCGGGAAATTCGTTACTTGTACTGTTCTTTCACTTATACCATCAAAATCAATTTTTAATGGTTTCAGATTAGCCTTGGTTGATTTTGTAGGCATTTCGGTAGAAGCTGCATCCTGCCAATCTTCATTTACTTTTTCCCAATCTTCTTTCTTTAACCAAACAAACCACACATCATCACTTAAATTATTTCTTGATGAGATGAACCCAAGTTTAGAACCATCAGGGCTCCACACAGGATTTCTTTCCGAACGCGGGTGCATAGTAACATTCACAGGCTTGCTGGATCCGTCTGCAGCTTGTATGTACACTTCAAAATTGGCATACAGATCACTTTGAGAATAAGCCAACCATTTGTTATCCGGGCTCCATGCTAATCCGGAGGGTGCACTCCAGCTATCGCCTAGTACTTTCTCGTTCTTCATCTGGCCATCACCTGAAATGTCAGATACAATTAATTTTCCTCGACCACGTACGTAAGCAATTTTCTTCCCGTCATTAGAAACGGAAGGAGATGTTTCGTCTTCAGAGGTATTTGTAACCTGGATGATCTTTGGCTTAAGCGTTCTGAAAAGGTTTATTTCGTTAGTGTCTACGGAACGAACCATGTACAGGTTAAAATTTCCACCGCTTCTATCTGAAGTAAAGATCAAAGCTGAATCATTCAGCCATACAGGGTTCATGTCGCGGTAAGGATGGTTTGAAACATTTACGCTTCTGCTTTTTTCTTTATCGGCTTCCTTAATAAATACCTCACCTCGCAATGTAAAAGCAATGAGTTTACCATTCGGAGAAAGTGCATATTCAGATGCTCCTGTATTTTGCGTTTTGTTTTCTTGAGGATCAAAACGATCATCTGCATTCATTTGCACATTGATCTTATTGGCTGAACCATTTTTCCAGAGATAAAGGTTCATGTCTTTTTCAAAAACGATCGAAGATCCATCCTTTGAAACATTATAATGCCGGATAGCTTCATCTTTATAATTGGTGATCTGCTCAGGTTTTCCGGATGCCTTTCCATTTGCATCAATACCTATCTTATATAAATTATAGGTGCCGCTGTTTGAGCTGAGGAAATACAAAGCATTGTCACCGTTCCATTGAGGCATTATGTCATTTGTTGGAAACAGCGGGAGTTTGTTATAAGTTTTATTTTTTGTATCCATGATCCAAATCTCTCTATCAGAACTACCCTTGTAGTCTTCCCTTGCCACCGGATTGCTCCCACCTCTAACAAAAGCGATGAATCTTCCGTTTGGAGAAGTTACAGGCTCAAAACCCAACACATCAGTCATACGCTGTTCTGTTCCACCAGCAGCAGAGATCACATGCATTTCAGGATCTCTTTCTATTTGCCTGAACTCCCTGTTAGATGTAAAGATCACCTTGCTATCATTCGTCCAGCTGGCAATATTATCTGCTGCAGAATGATAGGTAAGTCTTTTAGGTGTACCTCCATCAACCGGGATGATAAAAATGTCATTGTTGCCGTAACGACTTCCGTTAAAGGCGATCGTTTTTCCATCAGGACTAAACATGGGATTGCTCTCATAAGCTTCATGTATAGTAAGCCTTGTTGGTCTTCCTCCAGTTGAAGACACAGTCCAGATATCACCTTGATACGAGAAAGCAATTAAACTTCCATTGTGATTGATTGCAGGATGGCGAAGTAATAATCCCTCCTGGCCGAAAACAACAAAAGTGGCACACAAAGCTGTGGCAAATAGCCAGATCTTTTTATTCATAGAGTTTTGTTTTAGTTGAGGCGAGTAAGATAAAAAAGATTCAACAATATTCTTTTAAGAGGCTGAAAGTATTCCTATAAGTTCTTTAATGAATCCTGATTGGCTAGTTAAGATCTTTTCCATTGCTAGTTCAATCTCAAACCATTCCGCTTTATCTACTTCAGGAAAGCTTTGCATCTTCCCGCTTTTAGGGGGCCATTCCATTTCAAAATAATTCGACGATATAAATGGCTGCGGAATATCTGCTTCTACAGCCCAGCAGCTAATGACCTTTCCGCTTTTGATTTTAATGGGAGTAAGCGGGATAAATTTCCCTTCAATTAAATTTCCTGTCTCTTCTTTAAATTCTCTCTGCGCTACATATAAAGGATTTTCATCTTCTTCATATTCTCCTTTTGGAATACTCCAGGCTCCTAGGTCCTTGTTCTTGTAAAAAGGCCCGCCCGGGTGCACCAATAAAACTTCAGTTTGCTGAGCACGATATCGGTAAGCCAATATCCCCGCACTTTTTTTAGCCATATACTAATGTATCAAATAAAAAAGGAGCGATAATTCGCTCCCTTCAATATCTGGCAAAAATTAAATTACCATCTGTTATTGCTTCTTTCGTTGTTGAAAGAGCGCTTTTTGAAACCACCACCGCCGTTTCCAGCAGGTCTTTCTTCTCTTGGTTTAGCTTCAGTAACGTTGATAGCTCTGCCTTCAACCATACCGCCGTTCAATTCAGCGATTGCTTTCTTAGCAGCTTCATCGTCGCTCATTTCAACAAAACCAAATCCACGGCTACGATTAGTGAATTTGTCCATAATAACCTTAGCAGAAGTTACTTCGCCGTACTCTGCAAAAAATTCTCTCAAGTCTTCATCTTCTACGTTGAAGCTTAAGTTTGAAACATAAATGTTCATGCTTTCTAAAATTGATAAATTAAATACATTGAGAAAAAACATTGGACTGAAGGACTAACTAACTTTTAGCAGAACATGCTTAGCAGAAAAAATCGATCAAATAACCTAATGAACTAACTCAAATTGACAAGGCAAATATAGGTGTAAAAAGCTGAATGCGTATTTATATTTTCAATAAGCTTTGTTAAGTAGTGATTATGTGGTATCCAGCAGCAGAATATGTATTAAGCTTCGTTGCGTCGCACACTTGTACTGCAAAATACCTGGCAGCATTGACAGATTAACCGACTCCTGAGCCTCAATACCTAAAATTTGTTTTCCGGCTTTCAGACATAAAGAAAATCGTTTATTTTCCCTGTTCTAAATTATTGTACATGAGATTACTTGCACTTTGCTTTTGTTTAATTGTATTTATTACTGCTGATGCACAACAGCAGCCCGCAACTAAAGCCAATTATCAACTTGCTTCTCGGTTTGCCCCAAAAAAGTTGGAGAAACTGATCTTTTCAACCAATGTTGATCCGCATTGGCTAAAGAAAAGCGATCGTTTCTGGTATATGTATGAAACCAGCGAAGGAAAGAAATGGTATATCGTTGATCCTGCTAAAGGAGATAAGAAATTGCTTTTCGACAACGCTAAACTAGCTGCTGCTATCACTAAGATTGTAAAAGATCCTTTCGATGCACAGCATCTTGGTTTGGATAGCATGCGCTTTGTAAAAGATGAGAACTGGATCCAATTTGAAGTAAAGAGTACACAAGAGATCATCCGTAAAGATTCTACTGTGACAGCAGGAAGAAGGGATACCTCGAGAAGAGCAGCTCCACCGGTTAGAGAAAAGAAAACATTCTATTTTGAATATAATCTTAACACGGGAGAACTTGTTGAATTAACCGATTTCAAAAAAACCAAGCGTAAGCCTAACTGGGCTTCTATCTCTCCAGATGGTAATACGATCGTCTTCAGCAGGTATCATAACCTGTATTACATGGACAGAGCGAATTATGAGAAGGCATTGAAAAATGAAAACGATTCAACTATCATTGAAACTGCTCTTACAAAAGATGGTGTTGAATATTATAGCTACGGTGGATCAAGAAATGAAACTAATGTAGATAAAGAAAAGAATGCAAAGAATCGAAAAGCTGCATTTGTTTACTGGAGCCCTGATTCCAAATATTTTGCATTGAATAGAACTGATGAGAGAAAAGTAAAAGATCTGTGGGTGATTAATAGTATTGCAGAGCCAAGGCCAACCTTAGAAACATATAAATATGTGATGCCCGGTGAGAAAGAAGCAGGTGTAGATGAGATCGTGATCTTTAATATGCAGGATAAATCAAAAAAGTTGTTACCGGCACATCTGTTCAAAGATCAAAATCTTGACATGTGGAGCAAACCTAATCCTGTAAATACAAGAGATGACGATTGGAGGCCGTTGGTATGGTTAGGTACAAATGATAAATTCTATTTTACAAGAACAAGCCGTGATCTTAAACGCATAGACGTTCTCGTAGCGGATGTGGTAGCCAATACCGTTAAGCCTGTGATCGAGGAAAGAATGAATACTTATGTAGAAACGAGGAGAATTGGGGTAGTAAACGGAGGACAGGAACTCATTCATTGGAGTGAAAGAGATGGCTGGGGGCATTTTTATCTATATGATGGAAATGGAACATTAAAGAACCAGATCACTTCCGGTGCATGGCATGCTGAAGATATAGTGGGAATTGATGAAGCTAAAAGAGTACTATACTTTGTAGGTAATGGAAGAGAAAGCATTCAGAATGATCCCAAGAATACAAACGGTAAACAGGAAATGGAAGATCCGTACTATCTGCATTTCTATCGTGTGAATTTTGATGGAACAGGATTAAGACTCTTGAACCCGGGCGAATTCGAAAACACCGTAAGTCTCAGTGATAACAAAACATACTTTGTCAATAATTATTCAAGAGTTAATGCTGCGCCAAGAAGTGCAGTATTCAGCACTGATGGCAGAAAGGTCATGGATCTTGAAACAGCCGATCTCTCATCATTAATGGCTGCAGGATACAAATTCCCCGAGATCTTTAAAGTAAAGGCAGATGATGGCATTACTGATTTGTATGGTGTAATGTACAAGCCATTCAATTTCGATCCTGCTAAGAAATACCCGATCATACATTATGTATATCCCGGCCCTCAAACTGAAGCTGTAAACAAGGCTTTCGGAAGAAGTATGGATAGAATAGACCGTTTAGCGCAATTAGGATTTGTGGTAGTTACAGTGGGTAACAGGGGTGGCCATCCAAGCAGAAGTAAGTGGTATCATAATTACGGCTATGGAAATTTGAGAGACTATGGTTTGGCAGATAAAAAAGCTGCGACAGAACAACTAGCAGATCGTTATTCATTCATTGATATTGATCGTGTAGGAATTCATGGACATAGTGGTGGTGGTTTCATGAGTACGGCTGCAATGTTGGTGTACCCGGATTTCTTCAAGGTAGCTGTATCAAGTGCAGGTAATCATGATAATGCTATCTATAACAGGTGGTGGAGTGAAAAACATCATGGTGTGAAAGAAGAGATCAATGACAAGGGAGATACAACATTCGTTTACGCAATAGAAAAGAATCCAGACCTGGCAAAGAATTTAAAAGGAAGATTGATGCTTTTCCATGGGGATATTGATAACAACGTGCATCCTGCTAACACGATTCGTTTAGCAAATGCATTGATCAAAGCCAACAAGCGTTTTGATATGATGTTATTACCAGGTCAACGTCATGGCTTTGGGGATATGACTGAATACTTCTTCTGGAGAATGGGAGATTACTTCAGTGAGTATTTACTGGGAGACAGCGAACGCCCCGTTGATATTGAACAAATGAACCGAGAAGTTGAGCAAAGCGGAAATAAAAGAAGAAATTAAATAAAAACTGCCTCTTCTCGGAGGCAGTTTTTATTTCTACTATTATTTATTGCAACCACATTCCCAACGATAACTATCACTATACGTTAATGTTATTTGTGCAACTGTTTTATTAGGCTGGTACATTGAGCTTTTCGGCGGCGCTGCTGCGAAATATCCGGATAGCCACTTTATACTTCCTGACTTTGTATCATAGCTGAATTTACCGGTTACTCCATTATCTAGCCAGCGATATGTTCCATCCTTTTTTAAAGTGAAAGATCCTTTATCTATATAGCTGAAAGCCACACCAGCTTTTGCTCCGTTGTAAACGGTTTGCTTGCATACATATGTACCGTAAGTAAGTTTACCGCCGTATACGGGTTTGGTAGGTTCATTTGTTTTTATCTTTCTTCCATCTTCATATTTCTTATGCTGTGCAATAGCAGTAGTAATGTCTTTTCCTGAACGAATTTTTAAAGATGCATCTCCCGCAAATGCTTTGTCAAGATACTGCTTTGCCTCTGCAGATTTACCTTGTGCCATCAACGAAACTCCGAGCAAATAGTTGATATACGGGTTTTGTGGCTCCTTCGCAATTGCCAGGTAAAAAGATGTAGCCGCACTTAAATATTCGCCCTTTTCATAATATTCATATCCATACATTACTTCTCTTCCGGCAGTATTCATCTCAGTTTCTTTCCCACCTGTTGATCTTGAATACTTCAGTTTTTCTATGTAAGCATCCAGACCTGTAAGATTGTTTTGTGGTGCAGGAGTTTGTGTTTGCGGAACATCTTTAGTAAAGCGTTCTCTCAAAAATGGCTTCAATGCAAAAGCTTTTTCAAGGTATTGCTGTGCTTGCTGTGCTTTGTACTTGTCATTTTGTTTTAACAGGGATACAGCCAATTGGTAACTGGCAAATGCATGATTGCTATCCCTGTTCACTATACTCATAAAACCTGAAGCAGCCGATGAATAGTTCTTTGCTTCAAAATATTCCTGTGCATAGAGAAAATCGGAGCCGATAGACATGAAAGCGGTTTCGCTGCCAAAATTCTTTTTTGAAGTCTTTAATCTTTCAACGTATTCGTCTAATTCGTCTTGAGCGAAAGCCGAAAGAGCAAAAAATACAGAACAAACTATTGCTGTAATTTTTTTCATAGAGTCAGAATTATTGCCAAATATAAAAGGTCAACGGCTACTTGTTGAATAGAAAATATCCAGATAAAATAGTAATTCAAAATCAATGATGAAGAAAAGGTGAACGTACAAGTGTGCGACGCAACGAAGATGAGCGATGATCCTGCCGCCGGGATCATACCATTATTTATGAAACCATACAGGAGTTTTATCGGATGGATCTGCATTATAATTAACGCATAGCTCGCTTCCTTTCTTCACTGCTTTCACTGTTCTGATAGTCATAAGCATATTTTCATAATCCATATCATAATCACAATTCGCATCGTAACTATGATTGTATAAAGAAACATATCCTAAGCCCAGTGCTCCTTGCTTATGTGTATTGCCCCATTCAAACAAGTAATCAAAAAGTTTTGTTTCTTCAATGATCTTTCTCTCCTTAGCAGAGAAAACCAATACCGGTGATATTTCAATTATAGTATTAGCAAGAATATTCTTTGAAGTAAACACACCACGACCTTTGGCTTCAGTGGGTGCAATAAAGAGAAAAGGCAATATCATTAAATAAGTATTGGGCAGCGAAAATAATACAATACTTATACCAGCCCGGCCATAAATTTGCTTATGAGCTTTGAAGAAGAAAAGCCTTCATACAAGGAAGCATTTGAGCAACTGATCCAGACAGAAGATAAGCTGGCGATCCGTGATTTTCTGAACAATCAAAATATCAGTGATGTTGCAGAGCTCATTTATGAACATCCTGATTATGCTGCTCAGATCATTGCCGGCATGAGTATTCACAGGGCAGCAAGTGTTTTTAAGATCCTTGATCTTTCCGTTCAAAAAGACATTATCCAGGAATTGCCTGCGGGGAAAACCGCAGAGCTGTTAAATGAATTACCTGCTGATGATAGAACAGATTTCTTAGAAGAACTTCCTAAAAGTGCTATACGTGAACTTATCAAGTTACTGGATCCGGATGAAAGGAAGATAACGCTTGCTATGCTTGGTTACCCCGAGGACAGCGTAGGCAGATTGATGACGCCTGATTATGTGTACATCTATGAACATAACACTGCAGAAGAAGTGTTAGATACCGTTAGAAAATATGCCAGAAGCAGTGAAACGATAGATGTGTTGTATGTGATCAACCGCAAAGGAGAATTGATCGATGATATCAGGATAAGAGACATCATTCTTGCTCCACCCGATAAAAAAGTAAATGAACTTATTGATGGCCGTGTGATCGCTTTAAAAGTTAATGACGACCAGGAGCATGCGACGCAGGTTTTTAAAATGAATAATCGTGTGGCATTACCTGTAACAGATGACAACAACATCTTACTTGGCATTGTCACGATTGACGATATGTTTTGGGTAGCCAATGAAGAGTTCAGCGAAGACATACAAAAAATGGGTGGTACCGAAGCACTGAATGAACCTTATCTTGATATTCCCATATTCAAACTCTTTCGTAAGCGGGCAGGTTGGTTAGTCTTGCTTTTACTTGGTGAAATGCTAACAGCTTCAGTGATGCAGCACTATGAAGAAGAGATAACACGAGTGGTGGTACTGGCATTGTTTGTTCCATTGATCATTTCAAGTGGTGGTAACAGTGGGTCGCAGGCCTCTACACTCATTGTACAGGCAATGGCTGTGGGCGATGTGAGTTTAAGTGATTGGTGGCGTGTGATGCGAAGAGAGATCATCAGTGGAATTTTACTGGGAACGGTACTGGGTGTAATAGGTTTTTTAAGGATCGGCGTATGGCATTCATTCGCACCTGAACTTTATGGTGAACATTGGATACCGATTGGCATCACGGTGGGTATTTCACTCGTAGGCGTTGTGTTGTGGGGCACACTTTCAGGCTCTATGTTACCGATGCTGTTAAAGAAAGCCGGTGCTGACCCCGCAGTTTCATCTGCACCATTTGTAGCCACGCTTGTCGATGTAACAGGACTCATCATTTATTTCAGCGTTGCGTATTTGTGTTTAGAAGGAATTTTATTGTAGCCGGCTGCATTGCTGCTATGATGCTTCGTTGTGTCACTCACTTGTGCGTTCTGTTCACTATTCGGCTCCAGGCAACATAACTAATATCAGCTTCACCTTACATTTGAGCTATGAAAATATTCTTCATCTTTCTTGTATTACTTTTTGGTTGCAATACACAAACAAAAGAAAGTACATCATCTGATAGTGCAGCAAATAGAGATACATTATCGCCAACGCAGAAAACTGTAGCCGATACTGCTGAATCAAATACTACTGAGCCGGTAGAAAAGGTTTATTCCAACCAACGGTTCAAGAATGTAAAAGTTCAACGCCTTGATTCAGCAAAACTTCGGATCACCGGTACGGCCCAGGTATTCGAGGCCGCTTTTAGCTGGTATGTTACAAATGGTAGTAAGGAAATTCTTTCGGGGCATGAAATGACAGATGCAGGCGCACCCGCCTTCGGTAACTTTGATTTTATAATATCTCTTAACAGTCAGCAAAAAGCTACACTTGTATTGTATGAAGCCAGTGCTAAAGATGGCAGCAGGCAATACGAGTTGAAGATCCCTATTTGATCAATGTGTTAGCTAAAGATGCTACTCTCGTCTTTAGAAAGTGACAAATATCGTTTTCTACCAATCGTTAAAAAGTAAACCAGGTACAATAAGAAAGGGATAAAGACTATAAACTGTGCGATCTCGAAAGAAGCAGGAACATATGTATAAGAAGACCTGATCAAAATCCGACCGATAAAAAACAAAAGTACAGTGATCATTATTGCGGGCATCAACTTCATCCCGCTTTGAAGCTTTAATATTTTTACATCATCATCTTTCAACTCCAGTTCGTACAAGTTGCTCCCGCACCAATCTATCTTGCAGCCAATAACATGCTTGCCTGCAGCTACAATAAATTCTTCGCTATTTCCATTTTTTACTAACCCGGCTTTTTTCCCATCGATGTATACACCAATGCTTCTCGCCCTGTTCATCCATTCGCTTTTCCTATTAATAATGATCTTCGCCATATTATAAATTGAATAAGCCTTTATTAAGCAGTTGTAAGGTTTGCGTCTTATAGCTGCTCGGTACAAGTAAAGATATATTGTGCCTGCTGCCTCCATAACTCACCATCGTAGTTGGAATTTCTTTTATTGATTCAAACAGATTACGAAGAATATCCCTGGTTTCGGCAATTTCATTTCCTACTATTGAAATAATAGTTTGATTGTCTTCAATTTCAACTGTACCAAATGGCTCGAGTTCTTTCATTATATCTTTTATGGAAGCATCATTGTCGATCGTTACAGATACAGCCACTTCGGAAGTCGTGATCATATCGATGGATGTTCTGTATTTTTCGAACACTTCAAACACTTTCCTCAAAAAACCGTAAGCAAGCAACATCCTGCTACTCTTTATCTTGATAGCAATGATGCCATCTTTCGCAGCTACTGCTTTCACTCCAACGCTTCCGGCTGTTTCTTCAATGATCGTTCCTTTTGCCTCAGGTTGCATTGTATTCAACAACTTCACAGGAACTTTTGCAAACTGGGCCGGCCATATAGAAGCAGGGTGAAGGATCTTCGCTCCAAAATAGGCAAGCTCTGCAGCTTCTTCAAAACTCAAACGTTCAATAGGTACTGTTTTTTCAACTATCCTGGGATCGTTATTATGCATTCCATCTATATCCGTCCATATTTCACAAACACTCGCATTGATAGCAGCAGCGATAAGAGACGCACTATAGTCGCTTCCTCCTCGCTTTAAATTATCGACTTCACCCCTTGAATTCCTGCATATATAACCTTGCGTGATAAAGACCTTTCGTGAAGCATGTTGCTTTAACAGCTGGTTAAGTTTAGTGCTTATATGCAAAAGTTGCGGTTCGTCATACTGATCGATCGACATAAAATCCAACGCCGGCAGTAACACATGATCAACTCCAATTTCGTCGAGGTACACTGAAAAGAGTTTTGTGCTCATCAATTCGCCCTGCGCAAGTATGTCCTTGTTCAATGCTTCGCTGAAGGATATCTTAAGAATGATATTAAGGAATTCAAAATGCTCACTGATGATTTCATTCGCTTTTTCTCTTAGCTCCTCTTTTTGTAAAAGGTTTGTTATGAAGCTGCGATAATGTGCCTCGAGTTTCTCAATATTCTCCCGGGCTGCCTGTTTATTGAAATTTGCAAGATTATCGCTTATCTCCACCAAAGCATTGGTAGTTCCGCTTAGTGCACTTAATACGACGATCTTGGCTTCATTATCTCTCTGAATAAGATCAGCCACCTGGTACATTCTCTCCGGCTTACCTACACTGGTGCCTCCAAACTTCATTACTTTCATTTCACAGCTTTTTTTAACGAGTTGCAAATGTAAGCTTCAGCTTTATCAAATCGTCTAACAATCAAACCCCGCATGGTTTTCGGGCGGATCGCTTTGTTAAAAATCAGCATTTGTTCCCCATATTAATGCGTGCAAACGTTTGAGATGAGAAATTAACCTGATGCCAAACTCATATTTTTCTATCCACACCTGTGTAAAACAGTTCGTTGGAAGTATGGGGTTGCATTGGTTAAATTTGGAATAGATGTTGGTTAGATAGATATAAGACATTCAAAAACAAAAACGTACTAATTTGACAGACGCAATTATTAACCTTGACACCGTGAATCCAATCGAATTCTTTGGAGTAAATAACGGAAAGCTTGACCTGTTAAAGAAGAAATTCCCTTTGTTAAAGATCTTGTCAAGAGGAACTCAGCTTAAACTGAGTGGTGCTCCTGAACAAATTGATAGTGCAAAGGAGAAGATCGACCTCATTATCCAGTACCTTGAAAGAAACGGCCATCTTAGTGAAAACTATTTTGAGCAGATACTTGGAGGAGATGATGCAGAAACGATAGACAATTTCGTTGATAAGAATCCGAATGATATTCTTGTTTTTGGCCCTAATGGTAAAACGGTAAGAGCCAGGACTGCTAACCAGAAGAAAATGGTTACAGCAGTAGACAAGAATGATATTGTATTCGCCATTGGTCCTGCTGGTACAGGTAAAACTTATACCGCGGTAGCATTGGCTGTACGGGCCTTAAAGAATAAGGTGGTGAAGAAGATCATTCTTACCCGTCCTGCGGTAGAAGCCGGTGAAAGCCTGGGTTTTTTGCCTGGTGATCTGAAAGAAAAGATCGATCCTTATCTGCGTCCATTATATGATGCTTTGGATGATATGATCCCGGCTGATAAACTTGGTTATTATATGAGCACAAGAACGATTGAGATCGCTCCGCTGGCTTATATGAGAGGACGTACATTGGATAACGCATTTATTATTTTGGATGAGGCGCAGAATGCAAATGATCTTCAGTTGAAGATGTTCCTGACGCGTATCGGAGCGAATGCAAAGGCGATCATCACTGGTGACCCTACACAGATCGACTTGCCAAGAAATCAGAAAAGTGGTTTGTGGAGAGCAACGAAGATACTTCGCAACATAGATGGGATCGCTCATATAGAATTGGACGAAGAGGATGTAGTAAGACACAGATTGGTTAAAGCCATCATTCGTGCTTACGACAAAGACAAGGATAAAGAGCAGGAAAGATTGGAAAACCAATAGGCATAAATTTGTCCCTAAGAAATTGTGAAGAGGCAGCCCGCACTGCCTCTTTTTTATTTTACCTTAGCACTATGAAGCATCTGCTGTTCATTTTGATGGCAATCTTATTTTTTTCTTGCAAGCAAGAACCCCACTATGCAAAATCAGAAAACGCTTTAGACGCCGGGAGAGAATTCATTGATGCTTTTTTAGATGGTGATACAAAGAAGGCGCAATTTTATATGGTTAAAGATGATAGAAATCTGCAGATATTATCATTAATGCATAAGCAACTTAAGAATAGGAATAAAGAGGATAGGGAGGGTTATAAATCTTCATCCATTATTATTGGTGATGTTGATAATGTAACAGAGAAAGAAGTTATCATTCAATACCAAAGTTCTTATGACAGAACAGGACGTAAGGTAAAAGTGATAGAGCAAAATGGAGAATGGCTGGTTGATCTAAAATATACTTTCAATCCTAACATGTGATAAAAGCAATACTAATAGTAGGATTAGGTGGTATGTTCGGCTCTGTTTTTCGGTACGTTTTCTCAGTAATGGTAAAAGCAAATGATTTCCCCTTCGCCACTTTTATTGTAAATATTGCGGGTTCTTTTATCATTGGATTAGTAATTGGTGCGTCACTTAAAAATGATGTCATAGATAATAACTGGAAGTTGTTTCTTGCAACGGGGGTGTGCGGAGGCTTCACCACTTTTTCAGCGTTTTCATTAGAATGTATAGAACTCTTTAAGCAACAGCGATATTTTATGGTGCTTGTTTATATTATCATGAGCATTATTTTAGGATTAGCCGCTACTTTTGCAGGACTTCAATTAACAAAAGGAAATTAATGATCACAACTGTTCTACATCCATGGCATGGTGTTCCGGCAGGAGAGCAGTCTCCCCGTGTGGTAAACGCGGTAATTGAAATTCCACAAGGTTCAAGAGCTAAATACGAAATAGATAAGGAAAGTGGCTTGCTGAAACTGGACAGAGTGATCTATTCATCTTTTTATTACCCGGTTAATTACGGCTTTATTCCCCAGACCTACGGTGGCGATAAAGATCCATTAGACATATTGGTAATCACGTCCCTGAGTGTACAACCTCTTACAATAATGGATGCAAAGATCATTGGTGTAATGCAAATGGTAGATAGCGGAGATGCCGACGATAAGATCATCGCTGTGGCTGCCACTGACCCAAGTGTTAATCACTACAATAATATTGAAGAATTGCCTAGGCATTTCTTTGATGAGCTACGCCACTTTTTCGAGGAGTATAAAAAGCTTGAAAATAAAACTGTAGTGGTGGAAGAGTTTGGCGATAAAACAACAGCATTGAAGATAGTGGGTGAAGCAATTGAATTTTATAAAGAGAACTTTGCAAAAAAATAATTCATCTATGACAACCGAAACCATCATTATCCTGATAATTGTTGGGATAGTTGCAGGAATTCTTAGCGGAATGGTTGGTATTGGCGGAGGTGTTGTAATAGTTCCTGCGCTTGTGTACTTTCTTGCATTTCCCCAGAAAACAGCACAGGGTACCACACTGGCACTATTAATGTTTCCTATTGGCATCTTAGGTGTTTATAACTACTATAAGCAGGGTCATGTAGATTTTAAATATGTCGTACTAATAGCATTGGGATTTATACTGGGAAGTTACCTGGGCAGCAAGATATCTCTTGGAATGAGTGATGATAAGGTGAAGAAGTTCTTTGCCATCATAATAATGCTTGTCGCTATCAAAATGCTTTTCCTCGATAAAAAGAAAAGAACTTCAGATACAGAAAAACCTGCTATTGAACTCAATCAGAAAAAAGAAGAATAGGATTTTTGCTATTTGCTTTGCTCCTTTATCTTTGCCGCAAATTCTTAGAAATGGAAGTATCTAAAAAATCTACAGGTAAATATTGGCTTTGGTGTTTTGTGTGGACAGCCATTATGATCGTTATGTTGGCCATGCCTTCTCTCAGGCCATTCTTTTGGTTAGCATTGCCTGGAGCTACTACTTACTTTGCTTTAGCGCTCGATTTGATTTAAATACCGTTAACTCATATAGTCCAGTTCTCACAAGAACTGGATTTTTATTTGTGTATCGCTTGATCACTCTAAGCTTATGCGTTCGTTGTCCTGTTTCGCTATTAATAATACCAGCATTATCGATCTTATCTATCCTTACTCTTCCGGACGCATGAATGATCTCAGTGCTGTTTAGCAGAATTCCTACATGTGTTATTTTTCCTTCTTCGTTATCAAAAAAAGCCAGGTCTCCACATTCACCTTGTTGTAAAAAACTTACTTCTTCCCCTTGCTCAGCTTGTTGATAGGCATCTCTCGGTAAGTGGATTCCTAGCATTTTATAAACCTGTTGGCTAAATCCGCTACAATCAATACCAAAGACTGACCGGCCACCCCATAAATATGGAACGTTTATGTACTTAATGGCAATTTCTTTAAATAGTTCTGCAGATGGTACTATATCACTATCCCAGGTATTGCAATTCTTATAATCAACCGAAAAATTGCCTAATTGACTCTTTCCTTCTATAGCCAGAATCGGGGAAGACATTGAAATATGCAGATCGGTTGTGTTTAGCGTGATGGAAGAAATAAAATCAATTGAATATAATTTTTTAGCAGGCAGAAGTGGAGTATCTGTTTCTGTTAACTGGCTATTCTGGCACCAGCCAATATAATCATCATATAAGCACCGGACTTTCGTAAACAGCTTTTGTACTTCTAAAACTTCAGCAAATTCTCCAAATAACATCTGGCTCACCATTTCACTTGTATGCGAGGCTTCTTTGCGTATGGGGCAAACTGCCACAATGCAGGCTATGTAATTCATAAAGGAAAGATAATGATAGAAACTATTCTTTAACTGATAAAGCCTGCTTGTATTGGGAAAGATCGGATGAAAGCTCACGGGTAAACTCATCCAATAGTTTCGCAGAATCTTTGATGTATTGCAGGATCTTTGCTCTTTCTTCCGGCTGAAGGGTATCATCTTCCAGCAACGGGATAAGGCCTTGTAGGTTGGCAAGCGGGTGCCTCACTTTGTGTGAGGTAGCAAATGCTAACTCCTCCAGTTGCTTTATATAGGCATCTTTTTGTTCGTCTGCTATTTTGATAGATGTCACATCTATACCATAACCAATTACGTACTTAATCTTATCATTCTCGAAATAAGGGGAGAACTTACGTAACACATATTTTTTAGAGCCTGTTTTGGTAACATGCTCATCCACCCACTCTATTTGTTGCCTGGTACTGATCGCCTTATTAAAGTACTCATGCCTTCTTTCTGCCTGTGTAGTGTCTAAACCTTTTAATGCGCAATAATCAAAATCGGTTTTACCAAGAAGCCAGTTACGCATTCCGTCGTTAGCCAGAGCTTTTCGGTTAATAAATACATACACATGCTGTGCATCAAATACAGCAATATCTGCAGGTATATTGTTGAGAATGCTTTCTGTAAATTTTCTTTGATTGTTGATCTCGTCCTGTGCCTCTTTCATTCTTGTCACATCCTTGCCAAGTGACAGTACTTCTGTGGTCTTTCCTTCTTTATCAAATATGCCGGTCTCACTCCACAGTATCCATCTGTCCTCACCATGATAATTTTTTAACTGTATCAGGTTTGTAATATTAGGATTAGTAGGAGAGATGGATCTTACCTGCTGAACATATTCTTCTATCGTTTGCTGATCACCGAAAGTGTAGTTAATGTCAATTAGTTCCTGCGGGCTCTTTCCAAAAAAATCACAGAAGTTGCTATTTATATAAGAGCGCTTTCCTTGTGGTGTAGAAATGGAGATCATTTCCGGGATTGCATCAAATAAGGCTTCAATCCGCTCTTTACTTTTTAAAAGAGCCAGCTCCGCCTCTTTCTTATCAGTGATGAGTGAGGCTATAGAGAAGAGTTCGTGTATGTTGCCGTTACTATCTTTTACAGGAACGATCACTTTTTCAACCCAAAAAAATGAACCATCTTTTGCCTTGTGCTTTATTTCGCCTTTCCAGCCACCATTCTGTTGAATGCTATCCCACATTTGCTCAAAAAAAGCATCCGGATCGCCGGTATGTAAAATCCTAAAACTCTTGCCTATTAATTCTTCTTCCGAGTATTGAGAAACTGATGTGAAGTTCTTATTGACACTTTTGAATATACCGTTTTCATCTGTTACCGACATCAGCAGGTTCAGGTCTACCGCCTGTTGAAAAGCAGCCCAGCTGGAAGCAGTACTCTTTTGGTCATTCATGGATGAAGCAAATATGTTGATAAAAATTGAACTAACGAACTTCTTTTATAAACTTTATTGCAGGGAATTATCAGGGATTAATTGCATTAAAATGGCTGCACAAATAACTTTCACCCGATGTAGGAACAGCTTTTGTATTTTGGATATCATGAACTACATCATTATTGCCAGTTTCTTATTATTACTGAGTTGTAATAACAGCGAAACACCCCGAAACCCTTCGGACGTACCTGCTTCCAAAACAGGAAAGATCAAAAATGAAGAAGATCCGAAAGAAGTTGCGTTTGATACCTCATTATATCTTCAAAAAGTTACTGGGCTGGCTAATGGTGATAGCTCAGGTCTATGGCCTGTGAAAGACAGTCTTACTTTGAGTAATGCGATATTACCTTACAACAGGGTGATTGCTTTTTACGGTAATCTGTATTCAAAGCAAATGGGCATTCTTGGGGAATTGCCTCAGCAGGAGATGCTCGATAAGTTACAGGAAGAAGTAAAGAAATGGCAATTGGCTGATACAACAACTCCGGCTATTCCTGCGCTGCATTATATAGCGGTTACAGCCCAAAGCGCACCAGGTAAAGGAGGTAAATACAGGTTGCGTATGCCTTTTCATCAAATTGATTCTGTTTTGAAAATGGCAGCAAAGATCGATGCACTTGTGTTCATCGATATACAGGTTGGTAAGAGTACATTACAAGAGGAGGTGCCGGAATTTGAGCAGTATCTGAAACTTCCGAATGTACATTTTGGAATTGATCCGGAATTTTCAATGAAAAGTGCAGCAACACCTGGCCATGAGATCGGGAGCTTTGATGCTAATGATATAAATTATGTGGCGGATTATTTAGCAGGGATCGTTAAGCAGAATAATATCCCACCGAAGATCCTTGTGATACACCGCTTCACTCAGAATATGGTAAAGAACTACAAAGAGATCAAACTTAAACCGGAAGTGCAGTTTGTAATGGATATGGACGGATGGGGCATTGCAGCAAAAAAGATCAATACATATAAACAATTCATTTACCCGGAACCCGTACAATTTACAGGCTTTAAGATCTTTTATAAAAATGATACTAAAAGAGTGGGCGCTGAGAATGTAATGCAACCCGAAGATCTGTTGAAGTTAAAGCCAAGGCCGATATATATACAGTATCAATAGATGTGTCTTTAATACCGCTTTTGTTGAAGAAAGTTTCATAATTATTTTTTAGCTATTATATTAGCGGTCGGCTCATCCTGAGCTGATCAAATTTTATTTATGAAAAGAGAAGAGAAATTCATGCAGGAAGCCATAGAACTTTCCCGCAAAGGAATGATGCAGAATGATGGAGGACCTTTTGGTTGTATCGTTGTAAAAGGTGATGAGATCGTAGGTAAAGGAAACAACCGCGTTACTTCAAGTAACGACCCAACAGCACACGCAGAGGTGGTAGCCATTCGGGATGCCTGTAAAAACCTAAATACATTTCAACTAAGCGAGTGCGAGATATACACATCCTGCGAGCCATGTCCTATGTGTATGGGCGCTATCTACTGGGCACGCCCCAGCAAAGTCTACTTTGCAAATACAAGAGTGGATGCTGCAAATATTGGTTTTGATGATTCTATGATATACGATGAACTTGGATTACCCCATGAAAAGAGAGTGATACCCATCGTTCATTTAGCAAGCGAAGATGCTATCCAGGTATTTAAAGATTGGGCAAGTAAGACAGATAAAATTGAATATTGACTGGAAAAGGTCATTGCTTCGCCTTCTCGGAATGCACAGGAGTGGAAGCATCATTTTGGTCCTGGTACCGTTTTACCACTACATAACATAATAAACAGATACCAAGAATGATGATCACGGCAAAGTATATCCATTGCTGATCTTTGATCTGTCTCTTCAGCTTACGCTTTTTCTTTCCTTCAATATGATTATGCAAATGATGGTTCAGTTCATCCACATATCGATCGATACTCTTTTTATTGCGGATGTTTTGTAGCCCCTCCACCGCATCATTCACAAAATCAGAACTGGCCATCTGTTTTTCCACTTCCAGCAGTTCATCCTTAGAAAGATCACCCTGCACATACTTCAGCAGGTCATCATTCTGCAGGTCGTCATCTTCGTTCAATATGTCTTTCAGATTTGCCACCTATTGTTGATTGAGTTTTTTTTCTACCAGGTTTTTCAAATTCCGTTTACCATTTTGAATATAGCTCTTCACCTGCAAGATCGTATAACCCGTTTCATCTGCGATCTCCTGGTAACTTTTCTTCTGAAGATAAAATAAAGTTACACAGGTTTTCTGCTCTGTATTCAAATGCTGTATGCTCTCCTCCATCACTTCCAGTACTTTGTCTTTATCCCTGAATTCTTCCTTGGGTGTTTCGTCGGCAGCTACATGCACCTGTTCTATATCTACATTCACATGCTTGTCTCTTAGTCGCATCAGGCAATGATTCTTGGCCACCATGTACAGCCAGCTCTTAAAATATTCAACCTTGTACTTGTGTAATTCGGTAATACATTTTAAGAATATCTGCTGTACGCAATCTTTGGCTTCTTCTTCGTTCTTGAGATACTTCATGCATACACCCAGTAGCAGTAAAGTATATCGCTGCAGCAAAATGCCAAGCCATTCGTTGTTGCTATCGCCGTAGAAATTCTCGAGCAACTGCTGATCGCTGATATGTGCATGCCTGTTCTTGTTCACAGCAAATAGTTGATCAAATATAATGTACTGCCACTTTCAATAAGATGGATCTATCTGTTGATCTTCCGGCGTCTTTGAATTATGTATATCAATACAAAGCTTGCAAATACGCCGGCGCCGATAAGATACATCCATCGTCTTGATCCTGCACTTGTCTTTACATCAATATCACCGCCTGCCTTAGTCACCCTGATCTCATTCTTATCAGAAGTTTCTAATACCCACAATTGATTGTCGTTATCAAATACACCATGCAACGGAGCCCAGTCTCCTTTTGAAATATAGATGTCGGCCATGTTTCCGTTGACGTCTATCTTCTTTACACGCTGGTCACTGAACGCAGCTACATAAATATTATTCGATCCATCTTTCCAGATACCCCATGTGTTAGGATTGTCGAGCGATAATCTAAACGTTGGCCTTGCACTGGCAATACCTTGTTTTATCAGGTTTATATTTCCATTCTCATCCACCTTGTAAAGCTTATTATCTCGGATATACAAAACACTTCCGTCCTCCTGCGGGTGTAGCCATTTTACTCCACTGAAATTGCCTGTCGCAAAAACTGTTTCATTTCCTCCTGAAGGTCTTTTATAAATGTGCGTGGTGTCTTTATTCGCAATGATGTCTTTGATGTAATACTCTGTGCCTTCTTTATCTCTTGCTAATGAAAAATCGTGTTCTACATAGGCTTGCTTCATGCCGATGATAGTATCTATTTTTCCATTCCCACGATATACCCATAAAAAGTGATAGAATTTTTCAGCGTTGTTGTCGTAATAGCCACCTTCACCATAAAGCTGGTCATTCTTATCGATGTATAGTTCATGTGTGTGCACATGCGGCACAATAACTACTTTTTTTCCATTTGTGATCTTCCAAACCTGCTCCAGGTCAGTATAATAAATATTGCCTTTACTATCTTTTACGATACCAATGCCGGGATGCGCAACGGATATAAGGGGTGAGAGGAAAAATAATAAGAAAAGATGCTTCATGTGTTTAGATTAAACCCGTAACAGTCCACGAAATCCTCTTGCTGCATAATAAGATTGTGCACCATTGTGATAAATAAAAACCGTATCATAGCGCCGATCACCGAAGATCGCACCATCAAGCTTGCGTATGGCTCCTGGTGTTTTCAACCAACTGGATGTTTTCAGATCGTAATTCCCTGTTCTTTGTAATTCCCTGTATTCATCTTCTGTCAATAATTCTATTCCCATTGCTTCAGCCATTTCCATTGCACTGCTTTTTGGTTTATGTTCTTTCCTTGCATTGAGTGCTTCACGGTCATAACAAAGGCTTCTTCTTCCCGCCGGGCTTTCTGCAGCACAATCGCAAAAAATATATTCGCCAGTCTTTTTATCAAACGCGATAACATCAGGCTCGCCTCCTGTTCTTTCCATTTCATGCAGCGACCATAATTTTTCTGCATCAGTTTCCAGCTTCCCCTGTACTTTACTCCATTCCACATCTTTATGCCGTTTCATGTTCTTTTCAAACCTGGCCTTCAACACATCTAATAATTCTTTACGTTCAGTAGCTGATAGTTTTTTACCAGTTTTTGTCTTACTCATATATTATGCAGTGTTAGGATTATAATCTTCAACGAGTAATGCGTACAGTACCGAATCTTCCAACTTGCCATTACTGCGGTAATGCTTTCGGAGGTATCCTTCCTTTTGGAAACCAAATTTTTCAATAAGCTTGAGTGAAGGAGTATTGTTTGGCCCGATGAAAGCTTCTATTCTTTTTAAACCCATTTGCTCAAAGCCATATTTGATCACTTCTCTCAATGCTTCCGTCATGATGCCTTTTGCTTTGTATGCGTCGTCAGATAACACATAACCGATCTCAGCCCTGTCATGATCCCGGTACCAGGTATGAAACCCGCACCACCCGATCACTTTATCTGAACCTTTTTCAGTGATGTGAAACAACAGCAGCGTTTTATTGAAAGTTGAAAACCCTTTTTTGGCTTTCTTTCGCTCGGCGGATACTTTCTCCGGTGCGATCCCTAAATATTTGGTGACCTCTTCATCGCTTTTTTTCAATAATAGCTCTTCGTAATCTTCATCAGTGAGTTTGTATAGCTGAAGCCGGGGTGTATGTAGCGTTTCAAATTGCATAGAACAACTGTCGATTGGCGAGGTAAAAGTCTTATAAATATACAAGTCTGTGATCAGACAGTTTAATACCAGGATAATTCCCCTCAAGTGAGAAAAATCTGAGTACAACCGAGTAATATCTCTGTAGAAGTGAGAATAATCTCACTCTGGCGGCCAAAAAGATCGGTTCAAATAAGAAAAAGCTCGGTGGAAGTGAGAAAAATCTCACCCGGAGTAGCGGGAATCTCACTAGAACAGGCAAACTGCTCTTTCCGGGTAAGAAACAATCTCATCATTATAGAGAAAAATCTCACTTTAAGGGAGAAAAATCTCGCTTCAACTGACAAAAAGGTCACTTGGAGTGAGAAACTTTCTGTGCATGAGAGAGAAAATGCTAACCTGTAGTGAGAAAAAACGCTGTTCGGATGAGAAACCCGGGGTTGAAGTGAGAAAAATCTCCGTCCGACTGACAAAAAGGTCACTCAAGGTGAGAAAATAACTCTGTTGAGTGAGAAAAAGATCACTTGACTACGGTAACTTCTAGTTACAACACTGGGAGAATGACATTATCAATGTAAACACCTCAATTGATTACATTAGCGTATGAACCGCAGAAACTTCATCCAGCAATCTTCCCTTGCCACTGCAGGAGTGCTTCTTTCCAAATATGCATCGGCTACAGGTGGTAATTCAGATTTTCCTATCGTTCGCATCGCCGAAGGACAACGCAATTTCAAAAGCAAAGCAGTTGAACGGGTGATCGCTGATATCAAAAAGAATATCGGTAACAAAGAGATCGCATGGATGTTTGAGAATTGTTTTCCGAACACGCTTGATACGACCGTTGATTTTGAAATGATCGATGGTAAGCCCGACACATACGTGATCACCGGTGATATCGATGCGATGTGGCTGAGAGATTCTACTGCACAGGTGTGGCCATATTTACCGTTATGCAAAGAAGATAAAGAACTGCAGCAGTTAATAAAAGGTGTGATCAACCGCCAGGTGAAATGTATCCTGCTTGATCCGTATGCCAATGCCTTTTACAAAGATGTAAACAAGGTGAGTGAGTGGAAGGATGATCTTACTAAAATGAAACCCGGCATTCATGAAAGAAAATGGGAGGTGGATAGTTTGTGTTATCCTATTCGCCTGAGTTACGGATACTGGAAAGAAACAGGTGATACTTCTGTGTTTGATGAGCAGTGGATGGAAGCGATGAAGCTGGTTGTAAAAACATTTAAAGAGCAACAAAGGTTTGAAGGAAAAGGTCCATACAGTTTTCAGCGTACCACTGCATGGGCAACGGATGGAGTGCCATTGGCAGGATATGGTTACCCGGTAAAACCGAATGGATTGATCTGCTCTATGTTCAGGCCAAGTGATGATGCAACGATTTTTCCGTACTTGATACCGAGTAATTATTTCGCATTAGAATCGATGAAGCAGTTAGAGAAATTAACCAGCTCAGCGAAAAGGTTAGATAACCAGTTAAATGGTAATGCGAAGTCTTTGGGAATACAAATTCAACAAGCCTTGAGTAAAGAGGCTGTAGTACCTCATAAAGTCTTTAAACAGATCATTGCTTATGAGACGAATGGAC
>JAEZDC010000043.1 GCA_023429825.1 Bacteroidota bacterium
TTTGCCTTTCACCATAGGCCAGATGTGGAGGTAAAAACAATCTCCACTTACTTCCAACAGACATCAGTTGTAAAGCTTCCGTCCATCCGCTGATCACCATATTTAGAGGGAAAGTTGCTGGCTGGCCCCTTTGTACAGATGAATCGAAGACAGTACCGTCAATCAATGTTCCATGATAATGGCAGGTTACTTTGCTTGTTGCATTAGGCTTCTCGCCATGTCCTTCTGTTAAAATCTCGTATTGCAAACCACTTTTAGTTTCTACAATACCTGGTCTTGTTTTGTTGGTAGCTAAGAATTCCTGCCCTGCTTTGAGGTTAGCGTTTGCTTTTTCTTTATTCATTTGAAATAATCTGTCTGCTATTCCCATAAAAAATTTTTGCGAAAGTAATGGCTGTTTACTTAGGTTGATATTGCTTTTTTTCTTCAGCGTTCAAAGCTGTGGTTTCTGAAGCGGGAAACCTTTTATCTTTCTTGCTGGCTTCAATTATTCCTTTCAGCAATTTGCGTACATCTCTGTGTGAATTCACGAAGTACTTGGCCGCAGAGATATTGCTCCCCACCTTGATCGTGACTGCCTGTTCAGGCACTACTTTAAAAATATCTTCATCAGTATAATCATCACCAATAGCAATGATCATTTCAGGGCGATGTTCGTCTATCCATGTTAATACAGCTTTTCCCTTATTGATCTCTGTATTCTTCACTTCAATCACTTTATTACCCTGTAGCAATTGTAAGCCTCTGTCAGAAACCAGATACTTGAGGTTATTTATGAGTTCGTTTGATCTTAACTCACCTAAACCTTCATCCGTTCTTCTAAAATGCCATACCAGTGAAAATGTTTTCTCTTCTATAAAACTCCCGGGTGTTCTATCGGTATAGGTATTCAGGATAGGAAAAACTTCATTCTTCCAATCATCAGTAAGGCCGGAAACGGCTTTCCATTCTTCTCCGTATTTTTTTGTCCATGCACCGTGTTCAGCGATCATATCGATCTTTAGATTGCCCAACCATTCCTGCAGCGTTTCATAATTCCGACCACTGATGAGTACGATCTTATTAGCGTCATCTGATGAAAGTGCTTGTAATATATTGTACAACTCTTCATCCGGCTTTGCCATGTTGATGTTGGAGTGAAATCCCACCAGCGTACCATCATAATCCAAAAATAAAACCCTGTTTTTCGAATTGATATATGATGTAATGATAGACTGTTCCTTATGTGCTGACACCTGTTTGGCTTTCATATTCTCCTGCATCTGCTTTACTTCATTTAACCTGGTTAAGAAATTGCGCACCCACGAGTTGATATTGAATTTTTCTACTACATGCCTCAACTGCTTCATTCGTCTTTCCTGCTCATCCAAAGGCATTTTTAGTGCCACGAAGAGTGCCTCACTGATCTCCTGCTCATTATTAGGGTTTACGATCCAGGCTTCTACCATCTCTTTAGCCGCTCCTGCCATTTCGCTGAGGATGAGCATGCCATCGTTATTCACTCTTGAAGCAATGTATTCTTTACAAACAAGGTTCATCCCGTCTCTCATAGGAGTTACTAAGCACACGTGGGCAAAGTGATACAAAGCTGCGAGCATTTCGAATGGGGCTGATTGATAAAAGTAATGTACAGGTACCCAGCTTAAAGTCCTGAACCGGCTATTGATCTGGCTTACCAGTTTGTCTATTTCATCTTTTAACTCTTTGTACTGTGGTACGGTATCTCTTGAAGGAACCACGATCATGTATAGGGATACTTTCTCCTTAAAATTGGTTTGTTCATTAAGGAAAAGTTCAAAAGCTTTCAGGCGTTGAATAATTCCTTTACTGTAATCTAATCTGTCAATAGACAAAATCAGTTTGACATCGTCAAATATGTTTTTGAGTTGCTGAAGGTTAGACTGAACCGTAGGGTCTTCTATTGCATTGCTGAATTTTTTATCGTCAATTCCCATCGGAAACGATTCCACTACTACCGCTCGGTCTTCTGCTGCAATGATGTTAGCTGAAGAGCGGTAACCAGTTAAATGAGTAACGGTACTCAGGAAATGCCTTGCATCATCATATGTATGAAACCCGATGAGGTCAGCACCTAAGATGCCATGCAGCAATTCTCTTCTCCAGGGTATGAGTCGAAATATTTCATAAGATGGAAATGGAATGTGATTGAAGAAGCCAATAGAAAGATCAGGCTTTGCATCTCTCAGGAATGCTGGCAACATTAACAGTTGATAGTCGTGTACCCACACGGTATCGCCATCTTCTATTTGTGATAATGCTGCAGCCGCAAACTTCCTGTTCACTTCTATGTAGCTTTTCCAGAAGTGATGCTCAAATCTTGCATATGTGGGCATGTAATGAAATATAGGCCACAGCGTTTCATTAGAAAATCCTTCGTAAAAATTATTGATATCGTTCTGCGTAAGAAAAACAGGGTAGAGGTTCTCCTCTTTCAGTTGTTCAGTGATCTTTTGTTTGGAAACCTTGTCTTCCAATACCATCCCCGGCCAGCCGATCCAGATATTGTCATTTTGCTTGTATACCGATCCAAGACCTGTGGCTAATCCACCTTCACTTGTTTTAAGAGAATAATCGTTGTCGTTTGCAGCAAGCTTTACCGGTAACCGGTTGGAAATGATAATGGTTTTAGGCATTGCACAAAGGTCTCAAAAAGCATACCGCTGCTATGCTTTGAATGCTTTGTCTATGATTAGAATGATATTAGAATATGAATTCTCCATGTAAATATGCAGATCCTCTTTTTTTACCCACTTTATTTCCTCAATATCTTCTTCAGTTTGAGGTGTTAATTCGTTGGCAGATGAAGCTTTCATTCTATACCAGTATGTTTTCTTGGTGACCTCTTCGCCCTTTTCTTCATAATTGTGAATGGTGATATCTATAGCTTCTCCCAATTCAACATCCTTCAATCCTGTTTCTTCTTTTACTTCTCTTACTGCGCATTCCTCTAATGTTTCATTGTCATCGAGTTTTCCTTTAGGCAGATCCCAGTGTTTTTTTCTGTAGATGAGCAGTATCTCACCTTTTTCATTCTCTACTATTCCTCCTGCGGCGATGATGGTATTTGACATCAGCTAAATTTTTTCAAAAATAGATTCAAATTCAACGCCAACAAGAACATGCATAGTTCAACAACTTATCTTCGTATCATGACCGATCAAAAAGCGATTGCCGAGAAATTATTACAGGTAGAAGCTGTTAAATTAAATCCAACTCAGCCTTATACCTGGGCGAGTGGATGGAAAAGTCCTATATATTGCGATAACAGGAAGGTGCTTTCTTATCCCTATATTAGGGATCATATCAAAAGTGAATTGTGTAATGTGATCTTTGAGAACTATCCTGATGCAGAACTGATCGCAGGTGTTGCTACTGCAGGGATAGCCTGGGGTGCAATGGCAGCCGATCAATTGAAACTACCCTTCGCTTACGTTCGTCCAAAACCCAAAGAGCATGGATTGGGCAACCAGGTAGAGGGAAAGATCGATAGCGGAATGAAAGTGGTAGTTGTGGAAGATCTCATTTCAACGGGTAAAAGTAGTTTACAGGTAGTGGATGTATTAAAAGGGATAGGAGCAGAAGTGATTGGGATGGTGTCGATCTTTAACTATGGTTTTGACGTGGCTGTTGAAGCGTTTGAGAGTGCAGGAGTATCTGTTCATTCGCTTACTAACTATCCGCAGCTTATCAGCCTGGCGAAAGATAAAGGAGTAGTGGCTGAAGAAATGGAGTCAGTTCTGTTAGATTGGCAGAGAGATCCTGGCAACTGGGGCAAATGATCTTTGTATTATAATTCATAAAATAGATAGATGAAAAAGATAATTTTTATTGCAGTGGTAGCATTAGGCTTTGCCATTACAGCAAAAGCCCAAACACCCAAAGCACAATGGATCACTATAAAGAGTGCAAACCTGAAATGCTGGGAATGTAAGACCTTATTAGAACAATATTTAAAAAGAGCGAATGCAAGCCAGATGGAGATGGGAATGATCCAATGGAGGATCAATCTGATGCAGGGAGAGATCAGGATACAATACTGGCCCGACAGAACTAATCCCAGCTATATCAAAACCACTATTGCAAATGCAGGATTCGATGCAGGTGAATTAAAGCAGGGAGCTAAAGTTGTTGATCCGAAAGATGAGATCAAGGCCACTGAAGACGCATACAAATTGCTTCCGCCAAATTGCAAAAGAGCAGAGGATGGGGGTGGACCTAAAAAAGGAAAGCCATGCCATATGGAACCACAGAGATAAATGAAAGACGCCAGTGAGCGTCTTTTTTATTAAAATTCTAATTTATGCCTGCCTTCATAGTTCACGGGTACGTTAAAGAAAACACCTCCTTTGCCGGCTTTCGCTGTGCCTTTTACTGCTACTAATATTTCTTTAGAAAAAAGAACTGTGAGACTGTTCTTCAGTACGTTCTTCATATCGATCTCCACTTTTGCAGGAACAGTAAACTCGGCCTTCTTTGGTATTCGCATGAGTGTATCTAACTGGAACTTTCCAAGATAATTGTTCTCAACATACACATCACAATCAATATTCCTGAGCTGTACGCCGAAATTATTTGGATTGTAATACACAAGATCCATACTAATGGCAGATCGGTTAAAGCCTAGTTTCTCGATCTTGAAATTTCTAAAATCTCTATAGTCAAAGCCCTGTGGTTTCGAACAAGCTAAAAGCGAAATAATGATCAACAATACAAATACATATTTCATCTAAATGAATTTGAATGCAAAATAGGGGAGGATTTGCTTGGGAAAGTGTAAAAGATATTTTTCCTGCAGGCAGCATTTAACCGTTTAAGTAACTCTTAATTCGTTTTGCATTATAATCAAACTAATTGTTAACCCGTTGGGCTAAATTGCAGCCTTTCCCAATTGAACTACCGGACCAGCACTATGAAACATAGACTACTTCTTGGATTTCTGCTTATATTTTCAGGCCTTTTGCAAGCACAGGATTTTTCAAATAAGGGTAAGGATTTTTGGGTGGGATACGGTTATCATATCCGCATGAATCAAACGGGTGCCCAGGCCAATACCCAGGAAATGGTGTTGTACTTCACCTCGGACCAAAACGCCAATGTACAGGTTGAGATCCCGGCGCTGGGGTATGTAAAGAACTATACTGTGGTTGCCAACCAGGTCACAGAAACTGAACCGCTGCCTAAATTTGGCGCACAGGATGCCAGGCTTAATTCTGAGGGGTTATCCAGTAAAGGAATTCACATTACCAGCGATAAAGCCATAGTTGCCTATGCTCATATCTACAACGCTTCGGTGTCCGGAGCTTCACTCTTGTTTCCAACAAACACCTTAGGACAAGAATATTATTCCATCAATTTTGATCAATCTTCTAATGAACCCAATTCTAATTCCTGGTTTTATGTAGTAGCTACAGAAGACAATACTACTGTGCGGATCACACCTAAAGCAGCTACGATCGGGGGGAAGCAGGCCAATGTGCCTTTTGAAGTTTCTTTGAACAAAGGCCAGATCTATAATGTAATGGCAATTACTACAGGAACCTCCGGAGGCGATCTTACAGGTTCTAAAATTGAATCGATAAGTACCGGATCGAGCACATGCAAGCGAATTGCCGTTTTCTCAGGAACCGGTAAGATCAATATCGGCTGCACCAATGGCTCCGCAGATAATTTGATACAGCAGGCATTTCCAAAAAATGCTTGGGGCAAAAAATATTTAACATCACCAACCTCTACTCAACCTAATAATTACTTCCGTGTAGCTGTTTCTGACCCATCAGCTGTAGTTAAACGAAATGGAGTTGTATTGAATGGTTTGATAAATAATTTCTATTACCAATTCTTAAGTAATACACCTGATGTTATTGAATCAGATAAAGCGATCATGGTTTCGCAATACTCAGCTTCCCAGGGTTGTGCAGGAAATTTTGGCGGAGCAGCGGGCGATCCGGAAATGATTTACCTGAGCCCCGTGGAGCAGACGATCAATCGTATTACGCTTAACTCTACAAATCATTTTCAAATAAATGGTCATTATATAAATGTTGTTATCAAAAATGGCGGAGTAGCAAACTTTAAGTTAGATGGAGTGTCCAGGGCTGCAGATTTTGCAACACATCCAAGGGATGCGGCCTATTCGTACGCTACGTTTAATGTTTCTGCCGGATCTCACACACTTATCGCAGATACCGGCTTCAATGCGATCGCTTACGGTTTCGGCAACGCTGAATCTTACGGTTATAATGCAGGCACAAACGTTACCGATCTTTATCAATACATCAGCATTCAAAATCAATATGCCACAGTAAATTTTGCCGCAACCTGTAAAGAAGCACCTTTTAATTTTTCAATCACTTTACCTTACCAGGCAACTTCATTAACATGGGATTTCAATAATAATTCAAATCTTACTCCTAATGCTTCAGTCGTAAATAATAGCCCAATACCGGATAGCACTTTTATACGTGAAGGAAGGACACTGTACGTTTATAAATTGCCGGGCAGTTATAAATTTACCGCAACGGGTGCCTTTCCTGTGAAAGTACTTGCAAACAATCCTAGTTCAGATGGTTGTAATGGTACACAGGAAATCAATTACGATGTTACAGTGTATGATAAACCCGTCGCAGACTGGACGGTAACACATACAGGTTGTTTACCTAATGCAGCTCAGTTCAACGATATAACCAATGGTTTTGGCAGGCCTACTGTAAAATGGGACTGGGATTTCGGAGACAATACTACTTCGACAATCAAAAACCCGGTGAAGAATTATTCAGGTGCGGGAGATTATTGCGTAAGGCTTACTTCTTATACAGATATTGGTTGCATTGCTGATACATGTAAATCATTTAAAGTAACTACGGTTCCTAATGCAAAGTTTGGTATATCGTTGAAGCGATGTGCGAGTGACACTATTACTTTCACAGACTCCTCAACGATCACTACGGGAACTATTGTAAAGTGGTATTGGGATTTTGGTAATGGTAACACTTTAGTAAAAAACGATAATTCACCTGTAACGCAAATTTATTCCACTGCAGGAAACTATACAGTAACCTTAAAGGTGGAGAGTAGCTCCGGTTGCCAGAGTGTTGTTTTCTCACAACAAATATCCATTAAGCCATATCCGGTTGCCGATTTTGCTATTCCTGCTGTCGTTTGTTTGCCGAATGGATTGGCTCAATTTACAGATCAATCAACGATCAGCGATGGTACACAAAATCAGTTAACGTATTTGTGGACATTCAGTGACGGCGGTACTTCTACTGTACAAAATGCGACACATACTTACTCAAGTATAGGACCTCACAGTGTTCAGCTAAGTGTAACTTCTAATGCAGGCTGCAAAAGAGATACGACAAAACAGGTTAACACGATTTATCCTCAGCCGCATGCTGATTTTACTGTAATGCCTGAAGTTTGTTTGAGAGATACCACTTTATTTACGGATGTGAGTATTGTCAATGGTGGTGCTGTTGCCAGCTGGAGATGGGATTTTGGAGATGGAGTGACTGATATCTCGCAACATCCCAAGCATCGATATTCAACTGCAGATACCTTCACCGTAAAGCTTTTTATTTATACAGATATTGGTTGCGTAAGTGACACGATGACGAAAACAACGATCGTTCATCCTTTACCTACGCCTGCATTCATAACTACTGCTATTACCTGCGAAACAAAGCCTATTACTTTCACAGATCAATCACTGGCAAATGTGGGTTCCGTTACTAACTGGCATTGGAATTTTGGTAATGGAAATATAACAGACTTAACCAATGCAAATCCGTTCAACCATATTTATGCTGTAGCAGGAGGTTATCCGGCGAAGCTTGCTGTGACGTCAAGTAAAGGTTGTAAGAGTGATACATTGACAAAAATGATCAACGTCCGACATCAGCCTGTTGCAAATTTCATTACGCCTGAAGTATGTTTGAATGATACTTACGCTCAATTTTTAGACAGTAGCCATATCGCCAATGGATCACAAAACCTGTTCTCTTATCAATGGAATTTTGGCGATGCTAATGCGACGATCACTAATCCCAATACTTCTACTGTAAAAGATCCGTTGCACAAATACACAGCGGTAGGTCCGTATACAGCCTGGTTAAAGGTTACTACGAATTATGGGTGTACAGATAGTATTGCTAAGGATTTCTTTGTAAATGGATCTTATCCAATCGCCTCGTACGAAGTGGATCAATCAGCTCCATTGTGCAGTAATACAAAGGTGAAGATCAGGAACAAGTCAACTGTATTCCCGGGCAACATCACCAAAGTGGAGATATACTGGGATTACGCAAATAATCCAACACAAAAAGATATTGATGATCTTCCAAGTTTTGATAAGGTGTATGATCATTTGTACCCGGACTTCCAATCACCATCAACAAAAACCTTCCAGGTTCGTTTCGTTGCATATTCAGGAGGCACCTGCACAGATGATACTACTGTAGCTATCACTGTGAATGCAAGTCCTAAAACGCAGTTTGTAACTATCCCGGGAATTTGTTTCGATGCAGTTTCCCGCCAGATCACTCAGGCATCAGAAACAGGAGGCGTGGCTGGTAATTTCTTATTTAGCGGGAACGGGATCAACACAACAGGTTTATTCAATCCTGAAACAGCAGGTGTGGGTACGCATACCCTGCACTATTTATTTGTTTCGAATGCAGGTTGTAGAGATTCAGCAGATAGATCTATATCCGTTTGGCCTTCACCAACAGCCAAATTCGGTGTAAGCAGCCCTGTTTGTGAAAAAAATGCTGTCACATTCTTAGATAGCTCTGTTGCTAACTTCAGCAACATCGTCAATTGGAACTGGAATTTTGGAGATGGTAATACGAATTCTGCAACCAATAACTCACCTGTTACAAATACCTATATCAATGCCGGTACAACGCCGTATAATATTTCTCTAACGGTAACAACTGATAGTGGTTGTGTGAGCCCGGCTTTAAACAAAAACATACTCGTTAATTATCTGCCCCGTGTAAATTTTGGTTTACCATCTGTTTGTTTACCTGATGGGCTGGGAACTTTTACTGACAGCTCCACTATTCCGGATGGAACAGCGTCATCATTCACTTATCTGTGGAGTTTCGGTGATCCTTTAAATCTTACTCCATCAACTTTAAAAAATCCTGTACATCAATATTCTGCATTAGGTCCATATGCGGTTAAATTAGTAGTTACCTCTGCTGCAGGATGTATTGATTCACTTTCAAAGCAACTCACCACAGTATATCCTCAACCCCACGCTGACTTTAGCTGGAACCCAACTGAAGTTTGTTTAGGTGCTCCTTTCACCTTTACTGGCCTTAGCACAGGAAATGGAGGTGTGGTAAATCAATGGAACTGGAATTTCGATGATGGATCTGCTAACGCAACTATCAGGAATCCTGGTAAATTATATACTAAAGATTCTACTTACCAGGTATCACTATTCATATATAACGATAAAGGTTGCGTAAGTGATACGATGACCAAGGCCGTGACAGTGCATCCATATCCTACAGTGAACGCCGGCCCCGACCTGTTAGTATTGGAAGGTGGATATATGATATTGAATCCAACGGTATCGGGCAACGATCTCACATTCAAATGGACACCAAATACAGCCGGGTACCTGGATAATGATACTTCACTTAACCCACGATATACTCCGGGTAATGATATTACTTACAGGTTAACTGTTACAGGGCGAGGAGGATGCTCGGTATACGATGATATTTTCATCACGGTATTAAGAAAGCCACTTATTCCGAATGTGTTCTCGCCAAATAAGGATGGTATCAATGATACATGGCTGATACAATATCTGGAATCATATCCCGGATGTACCATAGAGATTTTCGACAGATATGGACGAAGAGTGTTTGCGTCTACCGGTTATAGTACTCCGTGGGATGGAACGGTGAATGGAAAAGATCTGCCGATCGGGACTTATTACTATGTAATCCAACCAAAAAATGGAAGAGCGCCGATAACGGGCAGTGTAACTATATTGCGATAGAGATGAGGAAGTTGATTTGTTTGATCGTATTATCTGGTATCACCAAAGTGATAGTAGCTCAAACGCACATCTTTGCCCAGTTGCAGGGATCCCCGATCAATACGTCGGGATGGAATTTGCAAGGCGCTGCAGTTGCCGGAAATACTTCGGCCGGCAATGGTAATAACTCAGAACTTATTTTATGCCCGGCGACTACTTTCAATAGCGGGTCGATCTTCGTTAATCAGCCAATTAATCTTTCACTGTGCAATAAATGGAAAGCTGAATTTGATTTCAGGATGTATGATGGAACAGCCGCGGATGGAATCGCATTCTGTTTCCTGGATGTTCCTCCTTCCGGTTTTGTAAATGGCGGCGGATTAGGAATACCAGCAAACGCAAATGGGTTGAAAGTTTGTTTTGATACCTGGCAGAACTGTACACCTGCCCCTGTACCTAAAATAGAGATCAGGTGGGGTAGCGGTTATGCTGGAGAATGTGCTGCCGGTATGCCTACGCTGGATAACACAGGCGGGCAATTATCATTCATTCGCTCCTCCACTTACAACAGAGCGAGGATTGAATACGATAATGGCGACATCAAGGTCTATGTGAATGGAACGCTATACCTCACTGGCTATCAACAGTTCAACTTTACTGGTTATTTAGGATTTACTGCAAGCACAGGGGGAAGTACTGACAATCATTCCATCAAAAATGTAACGATATATACTTCGATGCCGCCTTCTGAGGCTGGTCTTGACCAGGTGATCTGCCCGGGTGATACTGCCAGCATTGGCGCTACTCCGAATCCGGCTTATGTGTATACATGGAGCCCTGCAAATGGCCTTACAAGTACTACGATTGCAGATCCATGGGTTACTTCGTATAATACTGTTGGCGGCTATTCTCAAAAATATTATGTGAACACAGCATTTGCCTCTGATCCAGGTTGCTCATCTGTTGATAGTGTTATCGTAACAGTCCGACCTTCGCCACAGGCTAATTTCATCGTGCCTCGTTTTTGCAAAGGTACCCCCTCGCAGTTCCTTGATTCATCCATTATTGTAGATGGCACGCAAAGCCAGTTTATTTATGCATGGGATTTCGATGACGGAATTACATCAACCCTTAAAGATCCTATTCACACATATATAGACCCCGGAACCTATAACGTTAAGCTAAGAGTAACCTCTGCCAGCGGATGCGTGGGTTATATTACTAAACTGGTTACAGTTAGTGATCATGCTGTCGCGGATCTTAGAATATTGGAAGATCCTGTTTGCAGTGATGCACAGGTAATAATTGAAGACAGATCATATGTACCCATTGGTTCTATCACTAAAGTGAAGATCGATTGGGATCACCCTAATGGAGTGATCACTGAAGATTCTACCTTAACTACAAATGAAAGATTCTATCACCACTATGGCAGCTTCGATGCTCCCGCTACACAGCAAAAGATAATCAGGTACACTGCCGTAACGGGTAATACCTGCGAGACAGTCAAGTTTGATACGGTTATATTGAAAGCTATCCCGCAGGCGCAATTCTTACCTGTACCTGATGCGTGTGAGTCCGCTGTAGGTTTCATAATAAATCAGGGAAGTAACACGAATACAGCACAAGGGCAGGGGATGTACTTTGGGAATTTTATTCAACCTAATGGCTTCTTTGATGTGAATATGGCTGATACCGGAACACATAAAGTCTTTTACCGATTTACAACTACAGGAGGGTGTGCAGATACAGCAGAGCAGTCGGTAACTGTGCGTCCCGATCCAAAAGTGCAGGCGGGACCGGATAGGTCAATACTGGAAAATGGTACAGCTGTTTTAGACCTCTTGGTCACTGGAGGCAATAGCTATACTTTCTTATGGACGCCAAACCAGTGGATCAGTAGTGATACAGCCAGAACTCCGATCATCTCTCCAAAAGCTGACATTACTTACACGGTGAGGGCTGAAAACGAATATGGATGCAGCGGAACTGACGATATAAATATCATCGTTCTAAAATCACCTGTGATCCCTAATGCCTTCAGTCCTAATAATGATGGCATTAATGATTACTGGAAAATACAATACCTCGATTCTTATCCTAATTGTTCGGTACAGGTGTTTAATCGTTTTGGGCAGAAAGTTTTTGAAAGTAAGGGATATAATCAGCCATGGAATGGCAAATTGAACAATAAAGAGTTACCAATTGGAGTTTATTACTACATCATTGATACAAAAACTGAAGGAAAAGTGTTCACCGGTTGGCTAACTATTCTGAAATAGGGGTTAAAAATTAGTTCTTATACCTTTTTTTAAACACAGCTTTTTAGCTATCGAAGCATTTTAAGTAAATTGCTCCGGTTCGTTAAACTGCATTGATAGATAAGATTGATTCAATATTTAAAAATGAAAAAACTACTCGCTTTTGCTGCTATAGGTTTCGTGATGAATGCAAACGCACAGCTACGGCCTCACTATACACAGTATATTCTCAATAACTATATCGTAAATCCTGCTGTGGCGGGTATCGAAAATTATGTTGATGTAAAGATCAGTCATAGGCATCAGTGGGTTGGCTTAGATGGAGCCCCGGTAACTACATACGTAACTGTGCATGGCCCATGGAGGAAATCGAATTATGAAAGAGAGACAAACACGACCTTTCATGCACCAGGTCAAAATCCAAGAGGAAAGGCTTATTGGGAAGATTATACTGCTGCTGAACCACATCACGGCTTAGGTTTCACATTAATGAATGATAAAACTGGCCCGTTAAGCAGGTTTTCCGTTGGAGGTACATATGCATATCATATGGGTTTGAACGGAAGAACTAGCCTGAGTGCTGGTATTACCGCAGGTGTTCAGAATATGACATTGAATGCAAGCAAGCTGGATTGGGTGTATACCACCAGTGATCCTGCAGTAGCAGGCGGTGATTATCTGAATAAGTTGAGACCCGATGTAAGTGCCGGACTATGGCTTTATTCTGCCGATTATTTTGTTGGATTAGCAGCTCAAAACATCATTCCTTCAAAACTCGCTTTTGTTGATGATAGCGATACGCTGAAGCTGGATCGCGGCAAGTTGGTACCGCACATGTTTTTATCCGCAGGATACAGGATGTTCTTAAGTGATGATCTTACTTTCCTTCCATCTGCCACTGTCAGATATATATCACCTATGCCCATCGGCGTAGACGTGAATGCTAAGTTCCAATACCAGGATTTTCTCTGGGCAGGTGCAAGCTACCGCTTGAAAGAGGGATTTTCGGGAATGGTTGGTATAAACGTGAATAGTTCTTTTAATGTAGGGTACGCTTACGATTATACTACCTCCAGGTTAAATACCGTTAGTAAAGGAACACATGAAATCATTGTAGGTTTCCTTTTAAATAACAGGTATGGAGACTGGTGCCCTCGTAACATCTGGTAAACTAAATAAGATTTTAAGACCCCGCTATCAGCGGGGTTTTTTTATTAAAGAAAAGCACCGCCTGACAGCAGTGCTTTATAATCAAGGTTAGTGAGATTATTACTTCAACTTAAGAACTGGCTTAAGCATGTATTTACCATTTCCTGTTTGATGAACGGATAAAGCTGCATCAAAGTCAATGAGCAGGCTATCCAGGCTACCGCTTATTTGTTTATTTATCTTCAATTTCAAACCGCTTTCAGCACCACTCGGAATAGTTAGAGGATGCACCACGCTATCGATCATAATAGAGTTATTGTTACCTAATACAAAGCGTATTTCCTTAACCTGGCCACCAGGTACTCCGCCTGTTGCAATTGTAGTATCTACACCATTCTGTAAAGCAAGCAGGTTATATACACCAGCAGTGGTATTCAATGTAGTCCAACCTGAAGTTGAATCTCCTGAATAATTCACACGAACTTCTTTCAGATCAATATTCACCTGTTGAGCATTAAATGGATTATCTGTAAGATTTACTTTAAGTGTAGGTGTTGTTCCTTCAGCAGATTTCTGACATGCGTAAAATACTCCTGTAGTTAGCGCCAGCGCAAAGAATAAGATGGTGTTTTTCATAAGTTATATTTTTTCGAGGCTACCATTACACAAAATCATGCCAATGCCATTTTTTTATGAGTTTCTTTGTTAGTACAGGTTAGGCAAAGTGTTTGCATAACATGCAGAAAGATTTTGAAAATGAGGGGGCCTAAAGTGTTTATCAGTCCTGCAGTGGATAACCTGGCTGCAAATGACTACGTTGCTCATTTTTTTAATATAATGAATGAGAAGGCAGTCGTTCTTAATTACGGTACACGTAAAAGATCTCGATCAGCGGATATGGTAAAAAGCTTTTCAGCTGATATCATGTTCCTGCACTGGCCGGAAGATTTTGGGGTATTGGCAATGGGTTATTTACAGGCCGTGGTAGCGATGGTAACAGTCCTGGCTTTTAAAATGAAAGGTGGCCATGTGGTTTGGTTCTGCCATAATAAAGCCTCGCATCATAGTGAAAGAAGATGGGTGGGAAGAATACTTCGATCTTTTTATAAAACATTTGCTGATACTATCATCGTCCATTCAGGTGATGCATTAGAACATTTTAAAGGAAAGAAAAATGTATTTCACCTGGCGCATCCTGCATACATTTCTATTGAAACAGGTAATAAAGAAAATAATTTTCCTAGACACGATGCATTGATATGGGGTAACCTATATCCTTACAAAGGATTGGACAGATTCATTGATAGTTACAAAGCCTCTCGTCAAACCTTTAGTGTGTTGATGATAGGGAAAGGCAAAGAAGATTACTGCCAATATCTCGCTGAAAAGGCAAAAGGAACAAACATTACTATACAAAACAAATTCTTAAGCGATGCAGACCTGGAACAGTGTTTTGATCATTCAAAGTTTATTCTGCTTCCATACCTGCCATCAGAAACTTTTTGTTCCGGCGCTTTGATTCATTCACTGAATTCAAATAAGATCGTGATAGGACCAAACCTTGGAAACTTCATCGACGTATCCAAAGAAGGAGGATGCATGGTATATAATGATTTTAATGACTTATTTGAAACGGTTAATAAGCTTAAGAACGATCGTCAGCTTTATAATGATACATTAACCTCGTTACAGAATGGTATAGTTCGATACAGGGAAAGAAATACCTGGACCAGATTTGCCGATGATCTATTAAATGTAGTCTATCGCAATAGAAAAAAACCTGCATTCAACCAAGAGCCTACACGTCCTGAATGGCGCTTTGAAGACCAGGTAGAAGAGCAGGTGATTTAATTTTTGTAGCAGTGTATATTTACACATGCTTATAACACAGATACAGGTGGGCACAAGAGATTACGAAGCCATGATCGATCTCAGGATGAAAGTTTTGCTTGACCCCGTAGGTATTCCACGTACTTATATCAATCCAAAAAAAGAAAAAGAAGATATTCTCATTGGTGCCTTTGAAAACGGGCAATTAATAGGTTGTTGTATTCTATCTCATGTAGATGCTGAAACGCTCCAGCTTCGACAGATGGCTGTAGAAAATGCCATTCAGGAAAAGGGTATAGGAACTGCTATAATTAAATATTCGGAAGAGATCGTATCAGCCAAGGGGTATAAAAAACTGATGATGCATGCAAGGGATTCTGTTTTGGGTTTTTATAAGAAGTGTGGATACGCCGTTGCAGGAGAACAGTTCTTTGAGGTTGGCATAGGGCATCATAAAATGGAAAAGGCTATAGTATAACCTACTCCATACTGGCAGCGACCAATTCAGCTACATCCAATACTGCCACTTCATTTTCTTTCTCCCTGTTCTTTACTCCATCAGTTAACATCGTATTACAGAAAGGACAAGCAGCGGCAATAACGTTAGGTTGCAATTCGATCGCTTCATCCGTTCTTTCTATATTGATGCGCTTATCACCGGGCTCATCTTCTTTGAACATTTGAGCGCCACCTGCACCGCAGCACAAACCTTTACTTCTGCAACGTTTCATTTCCACCAGTTCGGCATCCAAAGCTTCTAATACTTTTCTTGGTGCTTCATAAATGTTGTTGGCTCTTCCCAGATAGCAGCTGTCATGAAAAGTGATGCGTTTTCCTTTAAAGCCGCCTGTATCTTTCAACCTGATCTTTCCTTCATCAATTAACTGTTGTAAAAACGTGGTATGGTGGATCACTTCATAATTACCACCTAACTCAGGATATTCATTCTTGAAAATATTAAAGCAGTGCGGGCAGGCAGTAACTATCTTCTTTATTCCGTATCCATTCAAGATTTGAATATTATTATAAGCCATCATCTGGAACAAAAACTCATTTCCTGCCCTTCTTGCAGGATCGCCTGTGCAGGCTTCTTCCTTTCCAAGAATTGCATATTTAATCCCCACTTTGTTTAAAATTGTGGCAAAGGCTTTTGTTATCTTCTGTGCTCTTACATCATAACTTCCAGAGCAACCCACCCAGAAAAGAATGTCCGGAGTATCGCCATTTGCCATCATTTCAGCCATTGTAGGAACGTGCATAATCAGTCGTTTGTGCCAAAAGTATTGCATCCTTAACAATAGCTGTTAACTATCATATTTTTTTTGGCACAGCTTTTCCAATATACCATTTGGACGTAAAACTGTAGACGAATGAAGAAGTTAGTGGTAGCAATGGTTTTGGTGGTAAGTTCTTTCTTTTCCAATGCTCAAACCTTTAAAAAGGGAGAGACGGTTGAAGTAGATGTACACCTTTCTGCCGACGGTAATATGAAATGGCTGTTGGCTAGAGTGATTGATATAGATCTTGAATTAAAGACCTACGTTGTTAAAGCCAGCAACAGGAAGACTTACAACATTCCGTTTGGAAAAGAAGAAAGCTGGATAAGAAAGCCAGCAGAAAAACTGTCCAGTATGAAAATGATCACTACCGATTCATTGCATAATTGCTATGCATCGGTAGATATGGTAAGACATCTCCTGACAAAGGAATTGCTCCAGGAATATTCCCATTATGATAGTGTTTCAGTCACCTTCAATTTAATTGACCCGACGGAAAGTTACAGGAATACCGATGATGATTTTGGGTTGGAGGGGTCAATGGTATATCCTTTTAATGTAGACCTGATGGTAAGACTGGTGACAATAACAAGTGATGGCACTCAGAAAATATTAAACTCAAACGTAAAAAGAAAATACATAGTGTTCCAGAACCGACGTGGTATCTGTGATGTTGCGATAGCAGAGAAGCAAGAGAAACTGATGAGCAGAATGTAAGTGAGGAGAAGGACAGTGCAAGCAAAAGGTTTCCATCCTGGCAGGTTGGAAACCTTTTCGTTTTTAATCCAGCTTTTCGCTTGCCTCTTTAAGTTTCTTTCCTGCAGCATCAATGATCTTTCCTGAATTGTCAATGATCAGGGTATTTACAAAAGCATTTTTTGAACTTTCCTTCACTTTTACATATACAGAATAAACACCCTGGCTATATGATTTTGCCGGCTTACCTTCTTCGTCTATATAATAACCGAATGACCTTGGTACAATGAAGCTTCTACCATCCAAACTCTTGTTCGTTAGTTTTTGGTAATACTCTGTATAAGCGGCACCTTTTTCAAGCGGTGCTTCTCTTAACAGTAAATAAAAATTGCCCAGCGTAACGTCGTCAAATAAAACGCCCTGCTCATTCACATAAGATGTTTTAAAAGTGATCTCAAAATCCATGTTCAGTTTCTTCGGGCCATTCTTAGCAATCTTAGCTTTTGCGTAATTCAACTGCAGATCTTTTAACTTCAGCCTGAAAGTGGAGTTGTTTAATATCTCGTACGGATTCGTCTTATCTAATTCAAACCTTGCTGTAAGGGCAGTATCTATTGAACCATTTTCACTTTTAAAAGTCCTTACTACTGTAAAGCCATTGAACTGCATACCCACAGGGTCAAAAGCACTTTCTGTAGATAACTGATCGTAAAAAACCATATCCGTCAAGGCCATATCATACGTAGCAGTGTATTTCTTCTTGTCTTCAGCGATCATCTTTTTAACGGCATTGGTAGCAAGTGAAATAAGGCTTCCCGCCATAGGAGTAAAGAATCCACGGCTTGTTTTCATTCGCTGCTCTAATGGCTGGATTTCCTGCACTTTAAGAGCAGCAAAATCGATAACATTAGGATTCTCATTTACTACCAGTTGCGTCTTATCATTTATATCTACAGTAGAATACTTTGATGATTTACAGGAGAAACTGAAGAACAGGCATAGAAAAAAAATAGTTCTCATCTGGTGGTGTTTAGGCGCTAAGATATACGATTGAGATATTTATCATATGAATGCAGAGAAAAATTATGTAGCTAGCTAAAGACCAACAATTAAGTACTTATGTGTTATAGGTATACCAGGTCTTTAGCGTAACACCTCCTCTACTTTTTGTTCAATGGTCATCAAAGCCGTATCTAAGAAATTCAACCCTTACCTTTGCCGCCGTTTATGAAATATTTGAAAGAAATAGAACGGAGGCGAACATTTGCCATCATCTCGCACCCCGATGCAGGTAAAACTACACTAACTGAGAAACTACTATTATTCGGGGGCGCTATACAGGTTGCAGGGGCGGTTAAAAGCAATAAGATCAAGAAGCATGCTACCAGCGATTTCATGGAGATTGAAAGGCAGAGAGGAATTTCAGTTGCTACGTCGGTAATGACCTTCGAGTATAAAGATAATCTCATTAACCTGCTTGATACACCCGGCCACAAAGATTTCGCTGAAGATACTTACAGAACACTTACTGCAGTGGACAGTGTTATTCTGGTGGTAGATAGTGTGAATGGAGTAGAAGAACAAACCCGGCGTTTAATGGAAGTGTGCCGGATGAGAGATACACCGGTGATCGTATTTATTAATAAGATGGATCGGGATGGAAAGAATCGTTTCGACCTGTTGGAAGAGATTGAAAAGGAACTGAAGATATCATTACACCCTATGACATGGCCCATTAACAGCGGAAAGGATTTTAAAGGGGTTTACAACCTGGATAATAAAAGTTTAAGGTTGTTTACTGCAAGTACTAAAGCTGAAGAAGATGATACAATTGCAATTGATGATATCAATGATAAACTACTTGATGATAAGATAGGAGAGAGAGATGCTGCCACATTACGGGAAGATGTTGAATTGATCGAAGCGGTACATGGAGATTTAAGCGCTGATGATTACCTGGCAGGTCAGGTAGCGCCGGTGTTCTTTGGTAGTGCGGTTAATAATTTTGGTGTGAAAGAGTTGCTTGAAACATTTGTGCGTATTGCGCCATTGCCACGACCACGGATTACCAGTAAAAGAGAGGTGGAGCCAACAGAAGATAAGTTCAGCGGTTTTGTGTTTAAAATTCACGCCAACCTTGATCCGAAGCACAGAGATCGTATTGCTTTCATGCGGGTATGCAGCGGTAAGTTCGAACGTAACAAATATTTTCATCACGTCCGTTTAGATAAGGATATTCGCTTCAGTAATCCCTATTCATTCATGGCGAGAAGTAAGGACATTATTGAGGATGCGTATCCCGGTGATGTAGTGGGCTTGTTCGATACAGGTAACTTCAAGATTGGCGATACACTCACTGAAGGAGAAGATTTTTTCTTTACTGGTATCCCTACATTTTCACCTGAGATATTTAAAGAGTTGGTGAATAAAGATCCAATGAAAACCAAACAGCTGGACAAAGGTATTCAGCAATTGACAGATGAAGGCGTAGCACAATTGTTCACACAGTTCGGGGGAAATAAAAAGATCATTGGCTGTGTGGGTGAGTTACAGTTTGAAGTTATACAATATCGCTTACTGCATGAATATGGAGCTGCGTGTGAGTTCAGAACATTGCCATTCTATAAGGCATGTTGGCTAACTTCTACTGATCAAAAAAAACTAGAGGATTTTCTGCGATTCAAACAACAGAATTCAGGAGAAGATAAAGATGGCCACCCGGTTTACCTGGCACAAAGCGAATGGTTCCTTAATACAGAGCGACAGAATAACCCGGATATCGAATTTCATTTCAGTAGCGAAATTCATAAATAATGAGTAAGCTTATCTTCGAAACAAAAAGAACGATTGTTCGTCAATACACATTGGACGACCTGCAAGATTTTTTTAGAATAAATAGTGATAAAGATGTTATGCGTTATATACGAAAACCAAAAACTTTTGAAGAAACGCAGCAATTTTTAGTGGACACACTGGAATATTATAATAAATATCCGCAATTAGGCAGATGGGCAGCATATGAAAACATCACCGGCGCTTTTATTGGATCAGTAGCAATCATTCCAATTCCTGGTACAGAAGATCTTCAACTCGGCTACGCTTTTTTAAAAGAGCACTGGGGCAAAGGTTATGCTACTGAATTAGCAGAAAAAGGAGTGGAATATGCAAGATCTTTGAAAATTGATCCATTATACGGTGTTGTAGAAAAACCAAACATAGCATCTCAGAAAGTACTTTTGAAAAATGGGTTTGAATTCATACAGGAATTGGAGGAAGATGGTAAGCAGATGTACAAGTATAAACTAAAGCAGTGATCACTTATTGAGCTTATACATTTGTACAGTACCATTGATCGTCCTCCAGAACGATAGATAGCTCCCAGTGGTGTAATAATAAAATGTTCCCACCAGCGCATTACTAGGGCTGCTGCTACAGGAGTTCGCGAAGCTAATCTGATCAAGATTGCGATCACATACACCGTTGCAAATAATTGGAAAAGGTTTATTGGAGGTTCCGGAAAAAGTATTGTTACTGTTGAATGTGATTGTGATTGAGGCCGTATCTGTACCTCTCACAAAAGTTCCGGAATAACTTCCATTAATAATGGCTTCATTTGCCTCTTTCTTGCTGCAAGAAATAATCACAAAGCTTAAGAGAAAGATGACATATTTCATTTACTGAAGTTAGTAAGACGCCTGAACACCCGTATAATTTTGCGGGCTTATTTTTTTCAGCTCTTTTTTTACTGCTGCAGATACTTTCAAACCATCAATAAACGTATGGATAGCATTCTTATCAATGCGATGATTCCCCCTGGTCAATTCCTTTAAAGCTTCGTAGGGATTAGAATAATTCTCTCTTCTTAAAACAGTTTGGATGGCCTCAGCAACTACCGCCCAATTATTATCCAGGTCAGCCTTTATTTTCTCTTCGTTCAGCAATAACTTACCTAAACCTTTTTCTATAGAACGTATCGCAAGTAACGTATGCGCTACAGGCACACCAATATTTCTTAGCACGGTAGAATCTGTAAGATCTCTTTGCAACCTGCTGACAGGAAGCTTGGCAGATAAATGTTCTAATAAGGCATTCGCAATACCTAAGTTGCCTTCTGCATTTTCAAAATCAATAGGGTTCACTTTATGCGGCATAGCAGAAGAACCAACTTCTCCTTTCTTAACTTTCTGCTTAAAGTAATCCATGCTGATGTAAGTCCATACATCTCTGCTTAGATCCATCAAAATCGTATTAATGCGTTTGATAGTATCGAATTGCGCAGCAAGATTATCATAGTGTTCAATTTGTGTTGTGAATTGCTGGCGCTGTAATCCTAGTACATCTTCCACAAATTCATTCCCAAGTTTTATCCAGTCCTTAGCAGGATACGCGATCTTATGCGCATTAAAGTTTCCGGTAGCGCCGCCAAATTTTGCAGCATAAGGAATATAACTAAACAATTGCACCTGGCTTTCCAGTCTTTCGATGAAAACCATTAATTCTTTACCAAGTATTGTAGGAGAAGCAGGTTGTCCATGCGTTCTTGCAAGCATCGAAACATTCTTCCATTGCTTCGCCAACTTGAGTAATTCCTTCTGAAGATTAATAACCGAAGGCAACCATTCATGTTCCATGCACAACTTCCAGCTTAAAGGAATTGCAGTGTTATTTACGTCTTGCGATGTTAAACCAAAATGGATCCACTCTTTTGCTTCGATGGCCCCAATCTTTTCAAGTTGTTCTTTCAGGAAATACTCAACGGCTTTTACATCATGGTTAGTAGTAGCTTCAATTTGCTTGATTTGTGTTGCTTCTTCAAGAGAAAAAGCTGCAGCGATTTCTCGTAATTGCTGTTTTGTTTTTGCAGAAAGTTTAAAGAACTTCTTTTCGGAAAGAAAAATAAAATATTCTACTTCTACCAGTACCCTGTACTTCATTAGAGCATATTCTGAAAAATATTCGTCTAAGAAGCTGAGCTGTTTTCTATAACGGCCGTCAATAGGAGAGATCGCAGTAAGGTTATTCAGTTCCATTAAAGCAGTTCTTTGGTAGTTTTTTTTTGTGACCGGCTGTTGCGCTCTGCTCATCTTCGTTGTGTCACTCACTTCACAGTTCGGTTTATTGATGAACATGGAACAGAACGTACAAGTGTGCGACGCAACGGAAGACGGGAAATGCATTTAAGCTGGTATCACAAAAAATATTTTTCTTTGCCTGCAAAATTAAACGAATTGAGCAAGATTAGAGTTGGAGCCGTAAGTTATTTGAATACAAAGCCACTTTTGTATGGTGTGAAACAATCTCCTTCATTGATGAACGAGATTGATTTGGTAGAAGATTATCCTGCCAGGATAGCTGAAATGCTGCTGAATGATGAAATAGATGTGGGTCTTGTGCCCATTGCTATCATTCCGAAACTGAAAGAACATTATATAATTACAGATTATTGCATTGGCGCAGAAGATGAAGTTGCATCTGTTGCTTTGTTTAGTGAAGTGCCCATTAATAATGTTGAAAAGGTTTTGTTGGATTACCAGAGCAGGACATCCGTTGCTTTAGCTAAAATATTATTAAGGGACTTTTGGAAAGTAGATCCTGTAATTGAACAGGGGAATGAAAATTTCAGGGAGCAAATTTCAGGAAATACTGCAGCAGTGGTGATCGGGGATAGGGCTTTCGAACAAAAGAACGCATCTGCCTATACCTACGACCTGGCACTGGCGTGGAAACAAATGACCAATCTTCCATTTGTATTTGCAGCATGGGTCGCTAATAAGAATTTGCCTATGGAATTTCAAAATTCTTTTAACCAGGCGAATGCATATGGACTGCAGAAGATAGCTGATGTGGTTTTGGAAAATCCATATAATGAGTACGATCTTACTACTTATTACACAAAGAATATGAGTTATGATCTTACTGATCAGAAGCGGGAGGGTTTGAATAAGTTCTTGTCGATGCTTTGATCTCCTTTAGCAACATTTCCGACATCTCTGCTGCGATTTGCGAGCGGCTGAAAGTTTTGATCTTCTCTTCATCAGCCTGATGATCAACTTTGCCATTTTGTTGCCAGTTTGTAACAAGTGTTTTCAAAAATGCGTATAGCTCTTCATCCTGGGTTCTTTCGAATGTTTTTCCTGCATTGCATTCCGAAATAAGTTGAGCTGTTTCGCTATTGAGCTTAGTGATGTTGATGATGGGCTTTCTCGCAGCAAGATATTCATACACTTTGCCGGGAATAACCATCGATTCATCTTTTGTTACTGGATTGATGAGCAGGAGCACAGTACTTTGTTTGAGATATTCCACTGCTTTAGCATGCTGAACATAACCTGTTAATTCTATATAATCTTCCACTTTGCTTTCTTTAAAAAGATGCAGGATAGCGGGTGAGATAGTCCCAACAAAGCGAAGTAAAAATTTAAGGGTCGGAAAATCCCGGATCAGTTTTGCATAACACCTGATGAATATTTCCGGTTGATAATAATCTGCTATACTACCGATATATGAAATGATAAAAGTATTTGAAGGAGATGTAGGTTTCACCTCGTTAATGTGATCATCATAACCGATCCTTGCAATGTGAAATTTTGCAGGTGAAAGGCTTTGAGATTTGGAGAGAAGTTTATGCTGGTACTTTTCTCCAACCGTTATTATCCTGTTGCATGAAGTGAGAATATCTGCTTCTAACCTCTGGTCAATTTTCTTTACAACAGGAAGATGATACAACAGGTCATAATAGATCACATCTGTCCACAAATCATGAAAGTCGCATATCCAGTGAATGTTTAATTTCTTCTTTAGCGATTTGCCAATGAAGTGAGTTGAATGGGGAGGCCCGGCAGTTATTATAAGAGATATCCCATTTTCCCGGATAATTTTTTCAGCAGCTTTCTCACCAAATGATCTCCAGTATTTTCGCGGATCAGGAATAAAAAGATTTCCTCTTATAAATCGACTGATTCGCTTAAGCATCGATGGATTAGATTCATTAGAAAATCCTGGAGCGGGAATACTTTTTTTTCCAAACAGTAATTTGTAAAATCCGAAAGGTTCAATTGTTTTGGTTTTGATCACTGTGATGTTAGGATGAACTCTTTCGACCAACGTATGATCTTCAGCCTGATAAGTAGCATACTTCTCATCGACTGTCAGAAGCCATATTTTCCACCCCAACTTTGATAGCTCTGCTGTTAACGAAAGCCATCTTTGAACTGCAGGTCCGCCGCTAGGTGGCCAGTAATAAGTTGCTATTAAAAGTTTCTTATCACTCATGCATAATGAGATTTAGCTTCACGAAACAGTTGTCTATATGATTCATTGAATTTCTCCAGTGAAAACTCGGCTCTTGCATGTGCAACATTATTGATACCCATTTGTTGTAGCAGCTTGTGATCAAGAGCTAATTCGCTGATTCTATTCACTGCGTGTTGTAAAACCTCGTTGTCATTTTCTATTTCCCTGATCAAATAACCATTAACAGCATTTTTTACATGCCTCGATATCTCTCCAACATCAGTCGACACAATAGCGAGACCTCTTGCCATAGCTTCCATTATCGCCATAGGAAAACCTTCAGTCGTAGAAAGCATAAGAAGAATGTTATTTTGCAGATAGATATTATGAATTGCAGCTTCATCACTTTGATTACCCAGGAATGTACAATAGGGATGAAGTTCTGTCGGGATAGCGTTCGCCACGTCTCCCATAAAGGAAAACTTTGCATTGATCTTTCTTGTGCCAGTTATTTCTTTTGCAACGGCAGCGATCAAATGCACTCTCTTTTCTTCAGTGTCCCTTCCTACATACAAAACATTTAAGGTAGATAATGCAGTTTGATGAAAAGTTTTTGTTTCAGACGGAATAGGTACGCCGTTCAAAATGAAATTTATATTATTCTTGAAATGGCCAGGGATATGGAAACGATCATATAGTCTTTCATGGTCTTCAATTCTTTTCTTACTGATCATTATGGTTCTGTAGTAGAATTGAATAAAAGGAATGCGTATATATGAAAAACTACAAAGTGAATGTATCAGCTCCAGCTGAGGAATATCTTTATTGATCCATGGAGATATTTTATAACCAAAATTACATTGGCCATTAAATACAACGGGCTTCTGCTTTTGCCTGTTGATGTAGTAGCTGATAATTCCGCGGGACACCAGGTTATTAAAGTATAGAAACTTATTGTCGGTCCATTTCGAAATGTCCTTCATTGTACAGCCAGACCTTTCGAAATAGCGGTAGTAAAGATCATTATTTGATTTACGTGTGAAGTAAATAATGCAGTTATTGTTACCTCTGGCTCCCGCAATTTGATAATGTACTTTTTCAGCGCCACCTATATGATAGAACGGGAAGAAGAAGAAAACTTCATATTCTCTATGCAATGGGTTAAACTTCGCTATCAAACGTCCAAGTAAAATAAACGGGAAAATGAAGATATTCTCGATCTTTCTTTTGAGAAGAAACTGGTTATATTTTAGTTTATGTATGAACGGGTCGCCAATCATTATTTTAATTTGCGCTTTATGTTTGAGCCGTGCAACATGAGTTTATTGACAAGGTAGCATGAATATACTTTCAAATTAAACATGTTCCATTTGAATCCGGCAGATGCAAAGTATCTTCTATAGATTTCATTCTTTTTTTTGAAAGCTGATTGCTTCTTTTGGATATATGTTACTGAGGATGTATGGAGTCTGTATTGCAGTACAACCTCATTCAGCTTTTCTAATGCTAAGTCATTTGCAAACAGCCTTAACCAAAGATCCCAATCCTGGGAATGTTTTTGAGCGATATTGTATTTATAACGAGAGATAACATTTCGTCTTAACATAACCGTCGGATGAGCAATGCAATTTTCCCATGGAAGTAGTGCTCTTATTTTCGAAGCAGTATTGGTCTGACGATCGTGTTTCCATATACCTGACGGACTACCATTTTCATCAATAAATTCAATAAAACCAGCTACCCCTGCTAATAAAGGTGCGTTCTTTAAATATTTAACCTGCTTTTCTAATCTTAACGGAAGTGAAATATCATCAGCATCCATTCTTGCAATAAATTCTCCTGTTGATATTTCTACAGCAGCATTGAGATTCTGAGTCAATCCTAATTGTTGATCATTTTTCAACACTCTTATCCTTTCATCTGAATATCCGGATAATATAGATGCCGTTAGATCTGTACTGTTATCATCAATAATAATAAACTCCCAATTTGAATACGTTTGTTGAAGGATGCTGTCAACAGCTTGTTGCAAAAACCTTTCTCCGTTATATACACTCATTATAACAGAAACAAGTGGTTGCTCTGTTATGATGGGTGTTTGTGAAGCCATACTGCCAGGTTTAATAATATCCAGGTTTGATAGTTATCTTTTGTGCAAATTTTTTGAGCAGCTTCATAAGAAATATAGTTGTAGAGCCTGCTCTTTGAGTCATTTAGATAAGCATTCTTCAAATCTTTCATACCACTCTGTTGAAGCCATTTATTTACCGGTGCACCAAATCCCTGCTTCTTCCTGTTTTGAATATCATTCGTCCATAAATGATTAAATGCAGAGCGCATTAATTTCTTATCAGAATGATCATCGATCTTGAAAGATTCAGGAAGTGCGATACAAAATTCAGCAAAATCAACATCAAGAAATGGAGCTCTTAACTCGAGACTGTTAGCCATAGCAGCACGGTCAGTCTTAACTAATATATCTCCTGGCATATAATCCTGTAGATCCATCCGCATCGCTGCATCAACTGAATTATACGGTTGATCAGTGAATTTATCGAAATCATATTCAGCAGTAAACTTGCAAAGAGCATTCAACTCATTTTCAGAAAAGAATTGGTTTTGCTGCAAATGAATGTCAGCGATATTATTACTTCTGTATTTTGAATGCAATAATCTTTTCTTGAATTTCCTGAAAAAACTTTTAAGCCCCGTTTGCTGCATCATCAATAATTGCGGATACCAGTTGCTATAACCTGCAAAAAGCTCATCCCCACCATCACCAGTTAATACCACCTTTAACTCATTTGCTGCAGCTTTACTGATGAGGTAGGTCGGAATGTTGGATGAATCGCCAAAAGGTTCGTCATAAATCTCATTCATTTTCTCAAACCAATGAGCGATATCAAAATCATCCTGGTGCAATTCTATATTGTGTGTATTGTACTTTTTTGATATCTGCCTGCTGTATGGTAATTCATTCACTTCACTGCCAAATGAAAATGATATGGTAGTGAGTTGCTTATCACTATTCATACTGGCCAATGCTGTAATAGTGCTGCTATCCAATCCACCACTTAAAAAAGATCCCACTTTAACATCAGCCACTAATTGTTCCTGCACGGCTTTATTAAGTAAACGGTAACATTCTTCTTTTGCTTCTTCAAAAGAAATATTGAGTTGTTGGCCTGGAAGATCCCAATATCTATTTATTTCAATCTTCTCATTCTTGTAAACAAGGTAATGTGCGGGAGGCAATACATGCACATTCTTATAGATCGTATGATGCGGATGTACGTACAAATGTTTCAGGTAATGCGTAAGTGATGCTTCGCTTATCTCCGGTTTGATCAAACCTGAGGATATGATTGATTTAAGTTCTGAAGCAAAAACAATAGTATTATCCTTAGTTACTGCATAGTAAAAAGGCTTTTCACCAAATCTATCTCTTGCTGCTATGAATATCTTCTTCTCTTCATCCCACAAAGCCAGCGAAAACATACCTCTGATTTTCTGAACGAATTGATCAGCTCCATATTGGTGATATAGCGCCAATATTACTTCTGTATCGGATGTGGTTTTGAAAGGATAGGAGAGTTGCTGTTTTACATTCCTGAACCCATAGAATTCACCGTTAAAAACGAGACAGGAATTATATGGCGAATACATGGGCTGATCTCCTGTTGCAAGATCGATGATGCTTAATCTTCTATGGCCTAAAATGCAGTTGTCAAAAGTAGCGACGCCATCACCATCAGGCCCGCGATGACTGATACAATCAGTCATCCCCCGAACATTCGGTTCAAGGGTTCTTACATTTTTGCCAACTATTCCTGCAATGCCGCACATATACTCTAATTGATCTGCAATTTAATTTATCAAAGTTGCTTTAGCTTATTTAGAAATAAAGGAAAGTGGTGCTCATAACTGTAAAAAGAAAAGAAAGCATTACTCGTAGGGCCTTGTGTTTTTAATGATTCGACTATGCATGTAATGAATTCAGTTGAATTACCGGCTATGAACAATCTATCTTTTACAAGATATACAATGATACCCCTTAACATATGTTGATAGCATACCACGTTAAGGTGATAACTTAATGCCTCTAAGGTTTTGGTTTGAACGCCTTCACCTTTTTTTACGGGATTGATGTAAATATCAGCTGCCAAGAAGTAATTACCTACATCAGCAACTTCGCCGGCATATTTTACATACTCCGAAATTTCTGCCGGTATGTTTATTTCCACTGTTTTGCATCTACCTGTAATAAGTATGGTAAACTTCTCCAGTTGGCTCTTTAAAACAGGTACGAGCTTGCATATATCCATTACAGCTTCGTAATTGGGTTCGTAATCCAAAGTGCCATTGAAAAGCAGGAGTGGTCGGTTGAGGTCAAGGCCATGCCTGTGTGCGATCAATCTCCTGGCTTCTGTTTTGCCAGAAATATTTTTATTTGAAATTGTGTGAGGCAGATAGAAAATCTTATCCCGCGAAATATTTGCTTCATTTACTAAGACTTCTTCATCCTCCTTAGTAACGCAAATGTTCAGATCAGCAAATCGACTAAGCCAAAACTCTTCTTTTTTTACTATGTTCCAATACCACTTACTCAATTGTTTGAACCTCCGATACTCAATATTATGCGAATAGTGAATGATCTTACAACCAAGTTGTTTTTTGCATAACCATCCTGCAATAGCATGATAAGGATGTTCAATGATGATGTGTGTGATCTGCTCTTTCCGTGCTATAGCAACGATCTTTTTCCAGGTAAGCGGGTTAATGAATTGCCACTTAGAAACAGGAAGCTCAGGGATGATCTTATAGGACTCATTTCCTTCCGGAATATTATCAGAAGAGCATAAACAGATCAAATCAACATGCTTTCCCAATTCATTATTGAATGCTGCTATAGTTTGCTGCCCGCCAAATTTGGCAGGCAGCACTTTGTACCAGACGATACTTAAAACTTTTATCGGATCATTTCTTTTCAACCACAACCATTTCCTTGTGTTTGAAGGATCTCCACAAACCAAAACCAAGTAATAATAAGAGGAGTATTGAACAGATAGCAGTTACTGTCCATCCGGTCTTATGGCTTTGTGGCTCAAATCTGAATTCTATTGTATGATCTCCTGCCGGAACAGGCATTGCTCTTAATACATAGTTTGCCTTCACGTAATCAACTTGCTGATTATCTATGTATACATTCCAGCCCTTGTCGTAATACACTTCGCTGAATACTGCAAACTGAGGTGATTTAGCAGATGATCTGTAGGTAACAATATCATTCTCATTCTTCACGAATTCTATCCTGGCAGAAGAATCAAAAGCGAAAGGCTTATTAGCGATGTTCTCGAATTTCTTATCTATCACGGCTGTATCCTTTGCATTAAACGTAGTAAGTGCATCCATCTCAGCTTTTGGTGAGTTTACCCATTTGATCGTCTTCACGAACCATGCTGCACCTAAGGCCTCAGTGTTTGGATAAACCTGCCCATCGGTATTGATGATATACTTTGTATTAAGCATGTTGATCACAGGCATACAGTTCGGGAAATTGTATAATTGATTTTCGATCAGGTCCTGGTAAATACTCAGCTTTGCAGGGTGATATCCGCCGATATTTTTATGGAAGTAAGAAGTTAAAGCACCTCCATTGAACGCATTAGGTATACCGTTTCTCAAATCGAATACACGGTAATAACTTTTATCCTGCATTATCTGCTTATCTGCTTCACCAGGCACAAAGACCTGCTCATAATCTTCAGATTGCTGATAGTTTTCGTTATTTAGATATTTCGTATCGATGCCTATCACATCTATAAAAGCAAACAAACCGATTATAGCCAGTGCAATTGCCGGTTTGATGGTTTTCTTCATCAGAAACCAAAGCGCAGCTATTGCTATAGCTCCGAATAAAAGTGAACGTAAAATGCTATTCAGGAACAGGGACTGCCTATCTTCTTTCAATGCATTAAAGAACGATTTAACTGAATCCTGTACCTGCGGTTCTGCCTGTGCAACCTGCTTTAAAGCATCCTTATCAACGGGTGTAGTGTAATCAAAACTCATATAGAGTAATATTGCTACCACAAATGCACCTGCAGCAATCAACAATCCTGTTGTAAAGCGCTTCTTAAAAGCAGGTGTGTTTTCTGCCACATATAGCAATTTATTCAGCGTTAACATAGCCATCATACATAATAAGAAAGTAGGAATCACCATGATCATACTTGGCGCCCTGAACTTATTATACATCGGCAATGTATCCAGTAGGAATACATTAAAGCCTTTGAAATACTCACCCCAACTCATCAATACCGCTAAGCCAATAGTTGCAAGCACCCACCATTTGTGTTTATTACCTAACACAGCAAAACCTATTAATGCAAGTACACAAATAATAGCACCGGTATAAGGCGGCCCTGCAGTACCAACACCTTTTATTCCACCCCAATAGAATCTCAGGAACCCTTGTAATTGCTGACCAAGCTGTTGCGGCATGCTCTGCAAAGCTTCGATAGCTTTTGATTTATCCTCCGCTACCTCCAATTCAAAACTGCTACCACCATACATCTTCGGGAACATGAGTACAAATGGTTCAGCCGGGAACATGCTATAATCTAATGCATAGGTTGCATCTAAACCGTTTTTAGTAAATCGTTTGGATGCATCATTTTTTGATTGCACATCAGCCAATTGACTTCCACCTCTTATCGTTTCTTTTGAATACTCGTATGTGCTGAACATCATCACTGCATTAGAAAGAAAACCTATTGCTCCTGATACTATGGCAAACGTTGCTGCTACCAAAAGATGTTTGAAGTCTTTCCGCATGATCCACCTGATCGCATAGGCAACCGACATGATGAACGCAATGATCAAAGTATAATAAGTGATCTGGATGTGATTCACATTGATCTGTGCCGCAACGAACAAAGCCGTAAGTGCAGCGCCGAGCCAATATCGTTTTTCATAGATGAGTATTAACCCTGCGATAATACCTGGCAGCAAAGCGATAGCCTGCATCTTTGTATCATGGCCTGCAGAAATAATTATCGGATTATAAGTGGAGTACGCATAGGCTAAAGCTCCTGCAATTGCTACGTAAGGATTCAGCCGTAACGCTACCACGCAAAGAATATAAAAACATATGCACGCCAGGAAGAAAAAGTTAATCGGTTTTGGCAAGAATAAACTCATCACCTGGTGGCTATAATAAGCTACCTGGCTGTTCGCCTTCATAGCGATCTGGTAAGCTGGCATTCCACTGAACATGCCATTCGTCCACAAAGGCAGTTCACCATGCTTTTCTTTATAATCAAGCACATCTTTGCTCATGCCTTTCCACTGCGTTACATCACCTTGTTGAAGAACCTGGCCTTCAAGAGCGGGTTTACAATATATTAAAGCAACAACTAAAAAAACGGCCACAGCGATGATATGTGGCAAAAGGGGCTTCCACGAGAAATTCTTCATAATCGTTTTTATGCTACGGGCAAACCTAAGTAAATAGTTTTATTTTTTGTGGTACAGAGGTTCACCGCACAGATGAAGCTTCGTTGCGTCGCACTCTTGTACGTTTAGCTTACTATTCAGCCGGCATCCTGCATCGTTCATGTTTCAGGAAAATAAAATACTTTCAACCTAAAATACCCCTGATGCGTTGGTTCTCTTTCCTTACAAAGGTGACATTTGTTTGTAATATCATGTTCTTCGTGGCCTTTATCATGCATTACATCGAATATCAACTACCATTATGGCTAGCAGGAACAATATTAATACTGGGTTGGTTTCCGATAGGCCCCATCGTAAATGCAATCTTTGCGATTAGTCTTATAGTTATATTACTCACAAAGGGAAGATCATCTATACCAGTTGCATTAACTATTTTTAATATAATAGTGATGATCGTTCAGTTTACATTCTTTTTATTCTGATCAATATGATAACGAACATTGTAAAAGATAGATCCACCAGGCTGTTCATCATTCTTGCCGGATTCTTTATTGCAAATGCTTTGATCGCCGAGATCATTGGCGTAAAAATATTTTCCCTGGAAGCAACGTTTGGATTATCACCTGCGAACTTTTCGTTACTGGGAGAAGGTGGTCTAAGCTTTTCATTGACAGCAGGCGTTTTGCTTTGGCCCGTGGTATTCATCATGACAGATATTATCAATGAATATTATGGAACAAAAGGTGTTAGATTTCTTTCGTTTTTAGCTGTGGGGCTGATCGCTTTTGCTTTTATCGTTTTCTTCACCGCCATTTCATTACCTGCACCGGGCTGGTGGTTAACATCAGGAAAGAATGTTCCGGACCTGCAGAATGCATACACAGCGGTACTGGGACAAAGCAACTGGATCATAATAGGTTCTTTGATCGCATTTGCTGTGGGACAGATCGTTGATGTATTGGTATTTCATCGTATCAAAAGATTCACTGGTGAAAAAAAGATATGGCTCAGGGCAACGGGATCAACCCTGGTCTCTCAATTTATCGATAGTTATATTGTACTCACCGTTGCTTTTTACTGGGGAGCAGATTGGAGTATCCAGAAAGTACTGGCGATAGGAACAGTGAATTACATCTATAAATTTACTATGGCTGTATTGTTAACACCTGTTATTTACCTGGTGCACAATCTGATTGAAAAGTATTTAGGCCAGTCCCTGGCAACTAGAATGAAAAGAGCCGCAATGGGGCAGGAGGAAGAACCTACCAATATCATTACCGCAGGTTAATTAAAACTCTGTTAACGACTGCATTCACCTCTAAACTATAATACTAAACTTTCAACTCTCCTTATCTTTGCCGCCCAATGCAAAAAAGGCGTTCCATAGCATTTCATACGCTCGGTTGTAAATTGAATTTTTCCGAGACTTCTACCATCTCGAGAATGATGGAAAGTGAAGGTTTTGAGAAACGCAATTTTGAAGATGTTGCAGATGTGTATGTCATCAATACCTGCTCCGTCACGGATAATGCAGATAAGGAATGTCGACAGATCGTTAGACGTATACAAAGAAAAGCGCCGGAAAGTGTGGTGGTGATCACGGGTTGCTATGCACAACTTAAACCAAAAGAGATTTCAGAAATTCCGGGGGTGGATATGGTCTTAGGCGCTTCAGAAAAATTCAACCTTGCGCAACATATTTCTGAGTTCACTAAAGGTGATTCTACGAAGATATCCAGTTGCGAGATAGAAGACGTCTCCGGTTTCAACGCTTCTTACTCCCTCAACGACAGGACAAGAACCTTTTTAAAAGTACAGGATGGATGTGATTATACCTGTTCGTTCTGTACCATTCCACAGGCAAGAGGGAAAAGCAGGAGCGATAGTATTGAGAATGTGGTTCGCCATGCACAAGACTTAGCTGGTAAAGGAGTGAAAGAGATCGTTCTTACAGGAGTTAATCTTGGTGATTTCGGGAAGGGGCCTGATGGAAATAATATCGGTATCAGTCGTGAAGAGAATTTTTACCAGTTGATACAGGAGTTGGATAAAGTAGATGGCATTGAACGTTATCGCATCTCATCTATTGAACCTAATCTTCTTACAAATGAGATAATAGAATTTGTAGCAAAGAGTAAGAAGTTCATGCCGCATTTTCACATCCCATTACAGAGTGGAAGCAATCATATTCTCGGCTTGATGCGCAGAAGATACAAGAGGGAATTGTATGCTGAGAAAGTATCACTTATTAAACAACTGATGCCGCATTGTTGTATTGGAGTGGATGTGATAGTAGGTTTTCCCGGTGAAACAGATGACCTCTTTAAAGAAACATTCGACTTCTTACATGATCTTGATATCTCCTACCTGCACGTGTTTACGTATAGTGAAAGAGACAATACACATGCGCTTACACTCGGTTCGGTGGTGCCTATGAATGTTCGTCATGAACGAAATAAATCACTTCGTAACCTTTCTTACATGAAAATGCAATATTTCACTGAGCAACAACGTGGAAAATTGAGGAAAGTATTGTTTGAAGGGCATGTAAAAAACAGCATGATGGAGGGCTATACCGACAATTACATCAAAATAACTGCACCTTTTCAGCCCCAATTTGTGAATGAAATAGTAGAATGGGCTGTGTAATTTCTCCTCATTAGGCTTTCAGGCATACCCCTTGTTTTTTACATACATGAGGAGGATATGTTATGAAAAAGTTTCAGATAGAGATCAATTTTCAGATAGATGATGAGTTTATGAGCCTCGTGCCTATACATAGGAATTATATCAATTTTTTAATCAATAATGATGTGATCGATATGTATGCAGTGAGTATGGAAAGTCAGCGTATATGGATCACTTTAAATGCAGAAACAAAAACAGAAGTAGATCAGTACCTGATGAAATCACCATTATTCAGATACTGGGATTACGAGGTAGAGGAGTTGTTTGTGTACGACGGGCAGTTATTCAGGTTTCCATGTTTCCAGTTGAATTAGGTACCGGATACTAGATGCTGGATACCAGATACTAGATGCTAGATATTGGATGCTGGATATTAGATATAATAACTCAACATAAAACCGGTGTCTGTAATGATCACTCAATACAGGCACCTTTATTCGAAGCCTATGAACTATAAAAAGTATAAGAACATGCCTTATAGTGTTTGCAGGTTTTTTCAGAAGATAAGGCAGTCATTCAAAGTGTATTCAACCTATCCACTTATTCAAACAGCTAATACAAGAAGAAGCTAGGTAATCCTGGCTTTTTTATTCAGCCACTACTTCTACTACCGCAGTTTTGGGAAGATTCGCATTACGGATAGAAACATTTCTTACCGCAATACTTGCAAATTCTCTGAAGGCTTTTTTCGTGATCTCATCACTGCTCACCATTAAAGGAATTCCTTTATCGCCACCTTCACGAATAGATTGCACAATAGGGATCTGTCCTAATAAAGCTAGGTCATATTCGTCAGCCAGTTGCTTTCCTCCTTCTTTACCAAAAATGTAATATTTGTTCTCAGGTAATTCAGCAGGAGTGAACCAGGCCATATTCTCAACGATACCTATAATGGGAACGCTCACCTGCGCCTGGCTGAACATAGCTATACCTTTTCTTGCATCAGCTAATGCAACGGGTTGAGGCGTGGTCACTACAATAACACCTGTTACAGGAACAGTTTGTACTATCGTTAAATGAATATCACCGGTACCAGGAGGCATATCTATCACCAGATAATCTAACTCGCCCCAATCCACATCTGTACAGAATTGACGAATTGCTGAGCTTGCCATTGGTCCTCTCCAAACAACTGCATTCTTCTCATCTACCAATAAGCCAATACTCATGAGTTTGATTCCAAATCTCTCTAATGGTACTATCATTCCTTTTCCATTCACTTCTCTCATCAGCGGTCTTTCACCTCTCACACCAAACATGATGGGAACGCTGGGGCCATAAATATCCGCATCCATCAAACCCACACTGGCTCCGCCTTCCGCTAATGCAAGCGCAAGATTTGCGGCAACAGTACTTTTTCCTACACCACCTTTTCCACTCACTACAGCAATAATATTCTTCACCCCTGCAAGTACCTGTTGCTGATCATTTCTTCTTGTAGTTGTATTAGCAGTGAAATTCACAGTAACGTTAGCCTCTTTATTTACGAGGAATTTAATTGCATTCTCACTCGCCTTCTGCATCATATCTTTCATGGGGCAGGCAGGTGTAGTAAGCACTATAGTAAAAGAAACATCATTGCCATTTATGTGAATGTCTTTTATCATATTTAGGGTAACCAGGTCTTTCCCAAGATCCGGTTCCTGTACATTGCTAAGGGCCTTTAGAATTTCCGCTTCTGTCATCACAACCAAGTTTTTGTTAAAAACGAATATGAGCGGCAAAGTTAACGGCTGTGTCCTTTATTTTGTTACGAAAGCTGGAGTGCTTTGGTATTGAAATGGATTTATTCAATTTGTATTTTTAAACTATTGAATGGCAGCAATTATACGATACGCTTTAATTCTTATTCTCGCTTGCTCCGGTGCATCAGCCTTTGCACAAAATAATTCTGCGCAGCAAAATCCAAAACAGGATTCTGTAGTGCAATTATATGGAGTAATCATGAGTGCGGATAGTTTAAGAGCCTTGCCTGGTGCAAGTGTGATCGTGGTGGGAAAGAACAGAGGAACGCTCACCAATGAACATGGCGTATTCTCTATTGCAGTGCTGAAAGGAGATGAGATACTTTTCAGTTTCGTGGGATTCAAAGAAAAAACGATCCAGATACCTACTAACCTCACAGATGATCAGTACAGTGTTATCCAGTTGATGGTAAATGATACAGCTTATTTACCGGCAACGATCATTCGCCCGAGACCTTCACGTGCACAATTTGAAAGAGACTTTTTGAATACGGAAATTCCTGCGGATGAATTAGAGATTGCACGCCAGAATACAGAAGAAGCGAAACGTAAGATACTCATAGCTAATTTACCACCAGACGGGCGTGAGGCAGTGAACCAACAGTTCCGTCAGAATGCAAATAGATATTATTATGCCGGGCAAACACCTCCAATACAGTTACTGAATCCTGCTGCCTGGGCTGAATTTATTAAAGCATGGAAACGGGGAGATTTCAAGAAGAAATAAAGAAGGGCTGTATAGAAATACTGCCCTTTTGAAATCCAATATCCTATGAAAAACCAATGGCAAAGAACAGGTATCAGCTTTATTTATTTATACCATGAGTTGGGTATTTAATCTAAATCATCGCATTACATTCATCTAAAGGTCTCTCTTCCATAGCGGTGGAGCCTTGTGAATATGCCTCTAATGTTACTACCGTTCGGGTTATCGAAATCAATGTATGTCGAGCTTGGCAGGTTGAATGTCGAGTTTACGTCGAACACAAAACTTTACTTCATGAAATGAGTGTCATAATAGTCAGTGAAGGGCTTACCTGATGCACCCTGTTCTCCTATGATCAATGCTTCAGAACTTTATTCTTGTATACGATTAAGCCTTTGAACCTTGCAGCATATTTTGCCACGACGACAGCCTGTCGGAGATGCGGTTATCTCTTTTTTTCAAACCATAAAAGAAACCCTCCATTCTTGCGCAGCACATGTTATAGAATTGCCTGCGTTTACTTGCCGAAGAAACTGACCATATCATTTTTACAAATGGAGCGGTAATACCCTTGAGCACTACCCAATAAGGCACATGATATTTTGCATATAGATATCCCATTGCCCGCTGCCGTGTACGAATTACAGAAAGATCACGGGTGATGATAGGATTATACAGATGATTGATGCCAATTTCTTTACTGTAATACAACTTCATCTTTTTACTCATGGCTCTAAATGTAAGCTCTGAGTCTTCACCCCCACCGATATACTTGCCTATGCCGATGGTTTCATTAAATCCACCAAGTTTCTTAAATACTTCCGTTTTGAAATAGAGAACAATTGTTCCATATCCCACTGCTCTGAAAGAAAACAGCGCTTTTTTTTCTATAGGCGAAGATTGCGGAAGTTGAATGGGGTGTTGCCTCCAGTTGATGATCAACAGATCGGTTTGTTGTGTATCATCTTCAAAATGATCGATCACTTTTTGCAGCGTATCGGGCTCATACCAACAATCATCATCAGGAAAACAAATGACAGGATACTTGGCATGCTCTGCGCCGATGTTTCTAGCTTTTGATTGATTGGCTTCTGTGATCTTCAAATGCTTAATATCGAGAACCTGGCTGTATTCCTCTACAATATCATCTATCAATCCATCAGTATTCTGGTCAGCAATGATGGCCTCTACACAGCGCACTTTGTTTTGAACCATTGAATTCAATAACACTTGCAATTGCTCTCTTCGCTTATATGTTGCTATAACAGCACTGATCCCTCTCATGGTTGAAATGTTTTGTTGCTGGTAAAAAAAAATAGTTACCCGGTCCCATATTACAACTGCCGAAACATGTGCCAGACCCGAACAGATTTGATAGTACGGAATGGATCGTTCAAAGCAAGCTGCTGTAGAGAAGGAAGTGTTTGAGATCTTTTAAATATGTTCAGGAAGAATAAAATGCAGAAAGTGATGAATGTTAATTACGTACGATCTTATCTATTGCCTGCTGAACAGATAGGATATCTGCGCCGGATGCTTTAGCCGCATTCAATACAGCCTGGAAATATTTTGGCGAGCATCCATAAATAGATGGATCGTCCTGCACGTCGTGTGTGTAGAAAATTAACCAACCCTTCTTCTGTGTATTTTCATTGATGCGATCCAGCGCCTCCTGCACAGGAATGTTCTCATAAAGTTTGATAGCTTTAAGTAGATTCATATCTGTGGTTCCGTTGTTAATGCCCGGTATGATACTCCTGCTGCTGGTGAACATACTCGCTGTGACCTGTTTAGCTTCGGCATCGAACTCACCATATGGAAATGCAAAATTCTTCATGGACAATCCGCTGAATTTTTCAAAAACTGTCTGGTTTTGTTTAAGATCAGCGGTTATCGCTGCAGCATCACTCGTTTTGCAATTGATATGTGCGAATGTGTGGGATGCGATCTCATGTCCATCATTGATCAATTGTTTTAATGACTCCTGCTTGAAAAAAACCTGGTTATTCGCAGTAGAATCCATCAAATTCATGCAAATGTAGAATGTGCCTTTGATATTGTTTTGTTTCAACATGTCGGCAGCAACACATGCAGTTTCAGGAATATCATCAAACGTAAAACTGATGATAGGTTTATCAAGTGAAATGTTCACAGGCTTTTTATAGCTGGCAATATCACGTTCACTCCTGATACGATTCATGATCTTCTTTCCCGCCACAGCATAAACAGCTACAGCTCCTACAATTAATAAGAGGATTACCCAAAGCATAGGTTTAAATCGTTTGATGAAAGACAATGAAGAAAGTTTGTTAGGTTTTAAGCAACAATAGTACCATAGCTGCATTAGCAAAAGCAGCAATTTCCTGGTTTGGAATTCCATGGTTATTTTGTGCTGGTGAAACTATTCTTGATTATTATTTCTATCGCTATCCTTTCCTGCAAAGCCCCCGGAACATTCAGGTTGACTATCCCGGCTGCAAGCGAGCTGATAACCGGAAAAGAATTTTATAACAGGGCTGCAGCTTCCAAATGGCAACAAAGAGATTCCCTTGCCTTAAAGCATATTCTTGCAGGTAATATTCCATCTTTCTTAAAACACTTTGTTCGCATTGATGTAAGCATCATTGATAGCAGTACCAATACACCCATTAAAGCACACTATTTTGTAGCGCCAGATTACTTAGCTATTGGGACAGATGCAGATTGGGCAAGAGTTCCGCTTACACCTATGACTGCACAGGTGATTGCCGATAGCTTTAATTGTTTTTTGCCCACCAGGAAGATCGTGAATGATATTTATCAATCTGCAAAAGTGAAAATGGAGCCCGTACCGATGTATGCCTACAGAGATAGTTCACCAACTATGTGGCATCATCACCTGATCATTGAAGGAGAACGGCAGGGGAGGACGGGTCTCATTGCAGGTATAAAGAAAGACGTGGTGATCTCCGGGAAAATACCAAAAGATAGCAAGAGCAACCGTGTAGCAATATACGGATGGCATAAACTAGATGGTAAACCTATTCAACCATTGTATACCGGGCACGTTAACTGGTGGGTAGATTACAGTCATGGGATTCGACTGATCTATAGAACGATCTGGGTAAATGGAAAGTCTATGGATTACACTGATGTGCTTAAACATTCTTTATACAAACGGTTGTTATGCGATGAGGAGCACTGCGACTTCTATCGCTATTAAGCTTCACCCATCATCAATCCTTCTATTGTATGTCCTTGTTCGATCAGTTCCAGTTCATCAACTAATCTACAGGTAAGATGTTGCCTAACATAATCAGGTAATGTTGCATAAAAGCTTTTTGTTATCTGGAGATCATGTCGCTCTGCATTGTTTGCTCCCGGTGCATCCACACCTAATACGAGCACAGGTCTTGATCTATCTGAATTGTTCTCTGTTCCCCTGTGTATAGTTAAAGCAGACCTGGCCGAGATATCACCCATCTTTGGCATCTTTCTTTCCGCCTTGCTTTCATAGCGTTCGTAGTTTGTTTTAGGGGGAAACATTTCATGCTCAAAGCCATCAGGAAAATCCCATTGAGTTCCTGGAGCGATCTCAAATGGGCCCATGTCTTCTGTAACATCTATTGTTGTTAGGTTAAAAGCCAGCGAATTTAAACGCCGACCATATAATGTATCTGGGGGTGCAGGAAAATCTCTATGCCATGGCTGAGCTTTTGCTCCGGGGTTCGGCACGTCGAAGCCTATCTCCACAACTTTATATTCAGGTCCTAAAACAGATTCGCATACAAATCTTATCCAGGGATGCATTACAAGGTCAATAAAGCCGCTGATATCTTCAGGATGGATCTCTACATAATGACGTTTAGGGCCACGACCAACAGCACCTCCCGGTCTTTGTAAGGCCTCATTATATAAAACGTCTATTTCTGCCCGTAATTGTGAAACCCATTCCCGGCTGAATGCTCCTTTCAAACCAATAAATCCATCGCCGTATAAACTACCCATGATCTGTGCTATGTCGTATTGCATATACCTCTTTGTTTGGAGGCTGCAACACAAATGCCACAGCAAGCAGCTAGACCGAGGACAATTATTCAGTTTTTATTAATTCCTGCAGCTGTTCACCAATTGCTTTTGTTTCTTCTGTTTCATGATTGCTGTTGAGATCGATCCAATGGTCGGCACCTTCGTTATCCTGGCGATACTGCAAACGAATGTCTCTGCCATCAACATTTACGTTGAATGTGTGATGATCGATGCGTTGTACTTCTGCCGGTTGATCGTTAAGGCGTATCTGGTGTGTGTTCATATAACTGGATTTAGATCTTTAATGCAAATAATTCGATGCTATGATTTTTCCCCTTCAGGTCTACTTCGCCTAAGTTTTCGCTTTGCCATTCCTCCAGGTCGATATTGTCGATGAAGTCTTTTGATACGATGAACTTTTGATTCAATTCGCTGCAGGCCGTCCTGATCCTTGCTGTGGTATTCATCGTATCGCCGCTCATGGCTAGGTCTTTTTTGATGACGCCTATCTCACCAACAGTTACTTCGCCACAATGAATGCCCACCCGGAATTCAGGAATTGTGTCGAACTGCCTTCTGAAGTAGTCACTCTTTCGCTGCAAATTCTTTCTTACATCAATTAAAGCAGCCATACATTTTTTAGTATTCTCATGTGTGAATCGCCAGGATACCACTACTTCATCACCAACATATTGATACACTATACCGCCGTGGTCGATCAATGCGGTGCTTACCTGGTAAATGAACTCCCTGATAAACCTGAAATAAGGAATATTGCCCAGCTTTTCTGCAATGGGTGTTGAATCTTTCAGATCAATGAACATAACAATACGTTTCTCGATCTTGGGAGTAAGATACTTTCCCAGTAAAATATCTGCGAACACACCGGGAGCATATTTATCGTGTACTTCAATAATGATCTGTGTTATAATAAGTAAAAAAAGCCAATAAGGCATTTTCTGCAGCAGCCAGTAAGAATGTATCGTCGCATCCCAAAAACTATTCAATGCTCTTGTAACGGGTTTTCCCTGTAACATTGTTGCGTAGGTCATGTATATGATGAAGGTCATCACTATTGCTGCAATGATCAGCATGAGACTCTTCAGTATAAGCACCTGCCACATGGAAAAGTTCCTGAACTTATTGCGCAGCCGGAATACGAGTAAGTAACCTATCAAGCCACTCATAATGAAAATGATCACTTCACGTAGGAGTAGTGAACCATACACTTCGTTATAAATAACAGAACGGTTCAGGCTCGTGTTGATAGTTGTAAAGAAGTTAACGATATCTACCAACGTCCATGCAACGGCAATAGATAAAACCAGCTTTAACCGGTATAGTTTAACGGTGGAAACATTTGGTAGTATGTTTCGCCATCTCGTCATTTACGATTTAGTAAGTAATTATAAATAGAGGTCTGCGCATTCAGCGTAACATTGGGTGTACGGTCTTTTTGATTTTCGAGATTCGAGTTGAGGAAGACTGCTTTATCGGTGTCTTTCCATTGCAGCATAAAATAATCCAGTAATTCCTGCCTGCAGGTTTTATCCTTCACCGGCACACATACTTCAATTCTTCTGTGTAGATTTCTATTCATCCAATCTGCGGAACCCATTACCACTTCTGCAGCATCATCACAACCAAAGATGAATATCCTGGAATGCTCGAGATATCTGTCTACAATCCGCTTTACAGTAATGTTATGGCTTAGTCCTTCTATTCCCGGTACTAAACAACATACACTTCTTATCAGCAGTTGCACCTGCACCCCGGCTATGCTGGCTTTATATAATAAATGTATCATTGAAGGCTCTTCAAGATTGTTCACCTTTATCCTGATCAATCCGTCTTTGCCCTGTTGTACCTTTTGTATTTCCAGGTCAATCAGTTTTTCAAACTTGTCAATCATGTTAAATTGACTCACATATAATGTATCAAACTGCAGCTTATCAATTTTGTTCTTAGCGAGATATTTGCATAGCTGTAATATTTCACTGGTGATAATAGGATCAGTTGTCATCAATACATGATCAGTATAAAATCTTGCAGTCACTTCATGAAAATTTCCTGTAGAAAGTATGGCATAGTTGATCACCTGGTTATTTACCTTCTTCTTAATCAATGCGATCTTTGAATGCACTTTGATCGATGCCATGCTGTAGATGATTTTAACTCCTGCTTCTTTCATCTTACGGCTCCACTGAATATTATTTGCTTCATCAAACCTTGCTTTCAATTCTACAAATGCAGTAACATTCTTTCCATTCTTTGCAGCACTGATTAATGCGTTTACGATATGTGATTCTGCAGCTACGCGATACAGGGTTATATATATATCCGTTACACTAAAATCAACGGCTGCCTGGTTGAAAAATGCGAGTACCGTGTTGTATGACTCGTAGGGCAAATGCAGCAAGACGTCTCTTTGGTTAAGCAGGTTGAAGATGTCACCGCAATCCATTTCATGCCTGAAAGGAAGGGGCTTGAACTTGGGATAGAAAAGATTTTTATTATAAGTTGGAAATTTTGCAAAGTCGCTTAAGTTATGATATCGTCCTCCCTCAAACATTTCTTCATGCCTGATGTTGAAAGCAGATGCAAGAAATAGCTGAACGTTCCTGGGCATACCGGTTTCGTATAAAAAGCGGGTAGGAGGATTGTATTGACGTTTGTTTAATTGCTTCTCCACCTTTCCAAGCGCATCGATATCATATTCTTCTTCAAGTCTCAACTCTGCGTCTCTGTTGAACTTGATGCTGTATATACCGGAAATATCAAATCCCGGGAAAAGGCAATTCATATTTTCCCTGATGATATCATCAATAAAAATGACGTACTCCTTATCCTCGATACAAGACAATGAAAAGAATCGTGGCAACCTTTCCGACGGTATGTTAACGACTGCATGTTGTATTGTAACATCAGTAGTATTCTTGAGTGTTACAATGAAGTATAGATAACCATTCTCCGGTATGAATTTTTCAGAAAGATTTGCATCCAGGAAGAGTGGCTGAATAAATGACAAAACCTGCGACAAAAATATTTCTCTTATCTCATGTGTATGTTGAGATTTGATCTGGCTATTATAATAAAGGCAGATGTTTTCCCTGCCCAGTTCATCTATCAATTGACGAATGATGGAGCTATATACCTGTAATTGCCTGTTGATCTCCGTTTGTACTTTCTCAGGCAGATTTTCCTCGTATTTATTGCTTGATTGCAGCAAGGTTTTCTTATTGAGCTTGCTCATTGCAACAACCGAAGGATACCTTACCCTGAAGAATTCATCAAGGTTAGAGGAGAAGATCGACAAAAATTTTAAGCGCTCGAATAATGGAACTCTTGCATCTGCAGCTTCCTGCAGCACCCTGAAGTTAAATCCCAGCCAACTCAGATCTCGATTATACAACATACTTCAATTTATAAAGGCATAGCTGAAGAATTACCGGAGGCGCTTATGCTTCCCTGGCTGTTTAAAAAAACAGCGATTGCAAATGCCAGCACAGAAATGATAATTCCAAACATGAAAATGTTATAGGCTATACGTATAAGTTTATATTTTCTGCCGAGCACCACGCCTAAGTGATGAATGTCTTTGATGAGTGAGCCATAGAGGTAATCAGAATCGCCCATCATTTTCCTCATAGCATTTTCATATTCTTCCAAAGAAGCTCTGTGAAAATTTCCAAAGAACAGCAGGTTTGTTTTCTTATTGATTATATCCTGGTCGCTGAACTTTCCCTGGTCTATTTTAGGCCTTGTAGCAAGAATGGAAACAACAATTGTTGATACAGAACAGGTGAGCAGGAGAATAGTAGGTATTGTAAGATAAGTATCCACCTCTAACCTTCTCATTAATACAGATAGCGTAACTGAGATGATGATAGAGTTTACAGTGATAAGAATGTTTGCTTTGCCATCAGCCATGTTACTCAACTCGAGATGGTTATCAGAGGTGAGGCGCAACATGGTTTGAATGCCTTTAGTCATTAATGCATTCTTTGGTTTTATAACCGGCCCGTTGATCACGACTTTTTCTTCTTCTTTCGCCTCCCGCATTGCTAGCTTGTTCTTCAGCTTCATAAGATTTTCCCCTTTCTTTTCTGATAATAGGTCTTTGCAATAAGATGTGTGATATTGATGATTCTCCATGAACCTGATCACGCCTTTCATCCATTCTAACCGATCCAGCGTTCCTGAAACCGCTTCATATTCCTTTTTTACCAGTTTATTCGTTTCCCTGAATTCCTTTGTTCCGAGGTGATAGGTATCTGCATCGCAAATGATTTCCTCTAATAAGTTTCTTGGATTTTGTGGTGGCTTTGTTGCAATGATACAATCTTCGGATGCGTCTATGATATCTGCATCTCGCGTAAGATCACTCATGAATGATCTCATGATTGCAGCGCTTTTTTCTTCATGCTCCGCAGCATTTGTGTACAGATAACCGGTATCATGAAACCATGCAGCGGTATAAACAATCAGCATTTCTTTTTCAGATAAGTTATAATGCGCCGCGATCTCTTTGGTTCTTGCCACCACTTTCTCTGTATGTTCAAGCGTATGGTAATAGATGTGATCTGTCTCTGCCTTATCAAAGAGACTTGTTACATGATCTTCTATTTTTTTATATATGCCATTCTGATCCATGATGTGTTAAAATGTTAAGTTGATTCGGCTACCGATTGAAAGATTAAATAGTGTTTCTTCCCTGGAGAAAGCAACTGTGCCGGAGAATATGATGATATTGAATGGTGTATAATAAATTCCTGTACCGTAGGAGGTATGCCATTGCCTGGATTCTTCTCCGGGCATCCATACTCTTCCTGCTTCTGCAAATCCAAGTATGCCGATGTCTCCGGGAAAAACATAAGATTTAGAGCCAAATAGTTTTACTCTTGCCTCCAATGATCCGTACGCCAATGATCTGCCGGCAAAGCGGTTCTTTCTGAAACCTCGTAGAAAATTATTTTGTCCCAGCGTCATCGCCTGGAAGTATTCGAAGTTTTTGTTGAAAATATGCCCTGCGCCTATTTTCAAAATACTTGTAATTACGTCCGGATGCGCAACAGTTCCATATACCGTCATATCGGTTTGAATTCGGGTGATAGAATTACTATGATCGTTCAACCCTTTGTAAGCCCCGAATTCAGAATACCAGTAAAGCCCTCTTCTCGGTAAAAATGCATTATCAAGATAATCGATCAACATGCCTGCTTTCAGACCACCATAAGTTTTGGTGCTGTATACACTCAATGAATCCAGCCCTATCAATGAAGGTCTTGCTAAGATCTTATCCTCGTTATCTTCAAGCCTGTTCCAGTAATGAAAGATTGAAGGCCCGAGGGTTAAATGCCAGAATGAAACAGGTCTTTTTCTCAATAAAACATCTGCTGAAGCATATTTAAATCTTACCCTATAATAATCTCTTGAATTAATAAATTGCGTATTGTTCCCTAAGCCGAAGAAATTGTTTAATACAGGTTCTGTTATTTGCCCGTCCAGTACGATATCATATTTCCCTAATACTTCATTGAACTCGCCCTGGTATCTTACTTTAAATGCGCTTCTGTTCACAGCATATAATGTAGTGAGCCTTTGGTAAGAGGCATACGGGTCTTTTCTAAAGCCATATACTCTTCTGCTAAATCCAACACCCAGCATTAATTTATCTTCAATATTGTAGCCTGCATGAATGGTTGGAAAGGTGTTGCGATTGTATTCAAACCCCGTCATTTCATACTGGTTATTCAGGGGGTCTGCATTGATAGTTACTCTTGACCTGTTGCTGTTGATGACATAATTAGAATCGTAGTTCACGTCGTAAATGAAATTTCTGACACTACCACGTACATTGAAAGTATCATCGCCTTTACCTCCGATGATCCTTACTCTTACATTAGACCTCGCATTATCATCTATCTCAAAAATGTCATTGCCATTGAAGCCGTATAAATGCACTTCATCAGTCTCTCTTGGTGTAAATACTCTTTCATACATCAACGCTGCTGAGTCAGACTTTTCATTTCTTTTATACACCTTAACGCGGAGATTCCTTCCTTCACCGGTTACTTTAAAATATTCTTTTTTGTTACTTCCAAGTACATTGACCTGTTTCGTCATGAACTCATAGTACTCTCTTCCTGCCTCAGGTAAAGCATTTCTTCTGTCTTTAAGTTTTTGTGCCAGTAAAGGACCGCTGATATTGTAAACCTCAGCAGGAACTTTTTTTACTGCAGAATCGATAACGGCATCAGTTAATGAAGCCTGGATCGTTTTTATCTCTCTTTCCCAATCGCTCATTTCAAGCTGGTTTAGGAATAAACGATCGAAGTGTCTACCGCTCCATGCCAGCCAATGAACTTTTGGAATATTCTTTCTAAATCCCTTAAAGAATGGAAGCAGTGATGTTGAAAGTGATTTAACAGCAGCTCCGTCAGAATAAAAGAAAGCCTGGTCTCTGTCTCTCGGGATAGGGTAGTACAGCTTTCCTTTGCCTGTATCATTAACACCAAACTTCCATTGATCTAAATGCCGATCCCAATCTGCTATAAGAATATCCAGCATTCTTGCTCTCAACGCTGTTACCTGGTCTACATGATTATCATTATCCTCAAGCAATTTCTCAAAAACTTTGAAGCTGCTCTTTGTGTCAGAATCATCTTGTGTAGGATCTCTTCGCTCAAGCATTACAATTTGATTGGCGAATATCTGCCTGTAAATACCGAATGCAGGATCATCTGGAACGAAGAATAATTCAGGTTGGGCAACATTTACATTGATGGCCTTTGAAAGTGGAGGAACGATCTGTGCGGCATACGGGTAAGAACCGGAAGTAAAATCCTGTGCGATACTCTCTGCAATGCTGTTATGAAAGTTTTCGGGAATTGCCTTTGAAGGATCTTTATTGATCGTTCTTAAAACCCATTCTCTGCCTTGATTGTCTTTCAGTGTCAATGATTTTGTTGCCTTACCACCACCTAACCTAACGACCGTAAATCCACCTTTTTCTTTATTCAGATTAAATACTTTCAATTCAACAGGCACAGACCAGTCTTTACGGTAATTATCGCCCATAAGCCACCGTTTCAACCCCTTTACCTGCTGATATGTAATATTTGGAGCAGCTACAACTTTATCCTTGAATGGCGTTTCTACTACCGTAGCTTTTGTAACAGTGTCTTTGATAACTTTTACCGCAGGAGTAAAGTTGAATAAATTCCGGGTATAGGTTTGTTTGATAGTGGCTGAATCATGGTTAACGGTGTAGAATGTAACATTTACATTTCTGTTATTAGATATTTCCAGTTCCGCAAAGCCAAGTTTATCTTCCACATACAACGCGTTGTCACCCTTTGAAACTCTTGTTTCCTTGCATCCTGTACCACTCACAATGTAAAAGCTACTATCCTGTATCAACTGCATGCTGTGCTCATGTCCTGCGGTATGTATTACGTTTGGGTGGTTCTTCAATACTTTTTGTATTGAATTAACCATGCTTTGGTATTCCGGGTGTTTGAGGTCTTGAATGGTTCCAAAAATTCCTCTTGTGATAGGATAAATACTTCCAATCAGTGGAAGCGGAATGTATAGATTGGGTCTGAGATCGGTAAAGGGAAAGAGGTGTTGTTTCAGCGTAAAATATCCGCCATGAATGCCATAAGTTTTAAAAGGGTGATGACAGGCGAAGATCACCAGCTTGTTAGCATTTTTAGTAAGCAGATCTTCCAGCTCAGCAAGTACCTCGTCTTTTGTTTTTTGAGGACAATCACTTTCCACTCCAGGTTTGTCACCTTCATGTAACCACCATTGACTATCCATAACAATGAGGGCTACATCTTTACTAACCGGAACCTCAACGGGACCAGGACAACCTTCTGTAGGTAAGAAACGAACATTGGCATTGGATAATACATCAATGTACTGTTGTTGCCGCACGATAGATTCATATCCATGCGGTCCCCCGTTATTCCAATCATGATTGCCTGGGATGAAAACCATCTTTGCCTGCGTGCCTCTCGTTACACTGATTTGCGAATCCAATACAGCTTTTGCCTGTGCATAGGTGAGTGTTTGATCGTCTGGCAAACCTTCTTTGTACAGGTTGTCGCCCAGATAAACAACAGTTGTTTTATTATCGAGCTTCCCAAACTTTTTCACTGCATCGGTAACCGGGTGCCTTCCATTTGTTCCTTTTACAAAAGCACCTGCATCACCGATGAGGATGATGCGGGATTGAACGGTATCCTGGCTTTGTGCAACACAAGTAACGCTCAACAAACAACTTACTATCGCGAATACCCTTCTCATCGCTTGTTATATTTAAAAAGAAGAAGATTAGGTAAGCCCTCATCTGCAAATTCGTTGGATATATACATATCGCCTTGCGGAGTGAACGTGATGCCTTCTGGTTGTTTATAGATCTTTGGATCTAATGGATAGGCCTTTTTAACTACTCCTTTTGTATCGGCTATCACTAAGCACTTGTTTACCGAAGAAATGATGTACAGCTCTTTTGTAATAGGATGAACTGCAGCTGCCGAAGGTTTAAATTTAATCTCCTCCATTTGCAGTTGATCTGCTAAAGGTGCTGTTTCAATTTTTAAATGACCGGGCTCAAAACCGTTTGTTGCAATATTAAAAGCATAAGAACTGACAGTCTCTTTTTTGTCGGAAGCGCAATCCTTACATACTAATATCAGCTTATTGGACTGTTCATCATAATAAAGGATTTCAAATTCACTTTTACCGGCTGAATCTTGTGGAATATCATATTCTTTTGATTGTATAGAATCTGACGATACAAATTTGAACTGAATAACGTCGCCTTTACTCTTTATCGCATAAAAGCTGCTATCGTGTAAAACCAAATCCTCGTAATCACCCGTCTTTGCAAAGCGCCACTGCTGGATCAAAGGCTTATCATTTGCTTCATTTAAAAATATCTTGTACAAGACCCCAAACTCATCTACAATCGCAAATAAGCTGTTGTCTTTTGGATAATACACAATACCTGATATTTCATTTAACTTATCCGGAAGTTTAGTCACAACAGGTTTATTCAAATCATAGCCAGGTGGAGACGTAAAAGTTTTCAAAGGAGATACTTCGTCTGCTTCTACCTTTTTCCCCTGGGCTCCTCTGGTTTTGTCATCCGAACATGCAGATGAAATCAGCACTAATATTGATAAACTGCAAAGCCCTTTGATTAAAGCCGAATGCTGCATAGGTTATTGATTGGCAATGAAAATTCAGCTTATTTAAATCAAACTTCTTGCCGCCTTACACTTGCAGCTATAATTGAGTTTCAGTTGTATAATACCAACCGTTTGTGGAGCAGCTTCTACATGTCTGTTTTGCTAATTGGTATTTTTCAACCATCTTGCGGCACTTTAAACCAACTAATTGTTATGCAAAGAATAACGGTAATAGGAGCAGGAACAATGGGAAACGGCATCGCTCATGTGTTCGCACAAAATGGATTTGCAGTAAACCTTGCAGATGTAAATGCAGCACAATTGGAAAAAGCAATTCAAACCATAACGAAGAATTTTGACAGGCAGATCAGCAAGGGTACAGTTACTGAAGAACAAAAGCAACAGGCACTAGGTAATATCACCTCATTTACAGATGTGGCTGAAGCTGTAAAAGCAGCTGAGTTAGTGGTGGAGGCTGCTACGGAGAATATCGATCTTAAACTTAAAATATTTAAGCAATTGGATGAAGCCGCACCACGGGGATGCGTTTTAGCAACAAATACTTCATCGATTTCAATAACGAAGATTGCTGCGGTAACAAAAAGACCTGAGTTGGTTATTGGGATGCATTTCATGAATCCGGTTCCCGTGATGAAACTGGTGGAGATCATAAATGGTTATGCTACAAAAGCTGAAGTAACTACCCGGGTCGTTGAGCTTAGTAAAAAACTTGGCAAAATTCCTTGTGTAGTGAACGATTATCCGGGTTTCGTGGCAAACCGGATCCTTATGCCTATGATCAATGAGGCCATATATACTTTGTATGAAAGTGTAGCTGGTGTGGAAGAGATTGACACCGTAATGAAATTAGGAATGGCGCATCCTATGGGACCACTTCAGTTAGCTGATTTTATTGGTTTAGATGTTTGTCTCAGTATTATGAAAGTCCTTCACGATGGATTTGGTAACCAGAAATATGCTCCTTGCCCTTTGCTGGTGAATATGGTAACCGCCGGAAAACTGGGTGTTAAAGCAGGAGAGGGATTTTATACTTATACCGCCGGAAGTAAAGACCTGGTGGTGAGTGAAAGATTTAAAAGCTAAGTTTTTCAACTGTAATCCACACTGATCATTCTTATTGCAGGCAGTAGGGAGTTTCTTTTATCTTTGATTTTTAATGAGACTTTCCACCAAACATCTTCTCGGGATAAAAGACATTACCAAAGAAGATATTCAATTGATCCTTTCTACTGCAGCCAATTTCAAAGATGTTTTACAAAGACCGGTAAAAAAAGTTCCATCGTTGCGGGACGTGACGATCGTAAATCTTTTCTTTGAAAATTCTACCCGCACGAGAATATCTTTTGAATTAGCTGAAAAAAGACTGTCAGCAGATACGCTGAACTTTACTGCCAGCGCATCTTCCGTTTCAAAAGGAGAAACCTTGCTGGATACAGTAAATAACATCCTTAGTATGAAAGTGGATATGGTAGTGATGCGCCATTCAGCAAGTGGAGCTCCCCATTTTTTGGCCCGGCATATACCTGCAGCGATCGTTAATGCGGGGGATGGTATCAATGAACATCCAACCCAGGGTTTACTGGATGCTTTTTCTATGCAGGAAAAGTTTGGGAAACTGGAAGGCCTGAAAGTGGCGATAATAGGAGACATCATGCACAGCCGCGTTGCAATGAGCAATATGTACCTGCTTAAAAAGATGGGAGCGGAGGTTACTGTTGCGGGACCACCTACATTGATCCCCAAGTATGTAAAAGAGGCGATGGGCGTAAATGTCGCCTATGATGTAAGGGAGGCGCTGAAATGGTGTGATGTAGCCAATGTTCTAAGGATACAATTGGAACGACAAAATCAGCCACTCTTCTCTTCGTTACGGGAATATAGCCTTGCGTATGGTATCAACCGGAGGTTATTAGAAAATATCGGTAAGGAAATAACCATCATGCATCCCGGACCTATCAATAGGGGAGTAGAATTGGATAGTGATGTGGCAGATGGAAATAATTCGATCATATTAAACCAGGTTGAGAATGGTGTTGCTGTAAGAATGGCTGTGCTTTACCTGCTTGCAAACAGGGAAAACTAACCTTCTCAACCTGGTCTTTTATTACATTACTCTTTTGATAGTACAGCCCACAGAACGGCTCTCTTTCACTGAAATGTCTTTACCTGCATTGGCTTCATTGATCGCCTCTTTCAGGTGTTGTCTTTTAACATTTCCGGCATCGCTTGGATTATCATCTATTGCACCATGATAAATCAACTTTCCCTGTTTATCAAAAAGAAAAGTTTCTGGCGTTCTTGTTGCGCCAAATGCATTAGCAATGTCTGAATTCTTATCTACTACATAATGCCACTTATATCCTTGTGACTTTGCATAGGCTTGCATAGCTTCATAAGAATCATCATCACCTCTCAAAGCTTCATTTGAATTGATGATGATAACACCATAACCATTCTGGCTGGCATAGTTTGCTATTTCCTTTGTTCTGTCCTGGTTCTTGATCACATAAGGACAGGTGTTACAGGAAAACATGACTAATAATCCATTTTTTCCAACAGCATCTTTTAAAGACACATCCTTACCGGAAATGTCTTTCATTTTAGCTTCGCTTTTTGGCGCTATTGAGCCTAATGCGATTGGAGTAAGGTTCTGCGCATAGGATGTAATGGCGATAGTTGTTACAGCCACCATTGTAAGGAGAAATAATTTCATATAAATTACTTTAATGTATCTAAGTTCAGGGGTTTTCCCTCATTTTCCAAACCGCTCGTCTGTTCTTTTTTCCATTTGTCAGCATCATACTTGCTTTTAAGAAAATCAATACTCACATTCAATTCAAAGCCAATCAATAAGATAAAACTGTTGATAAAAACCAGCAGCATAATGATCAATAAAGTTCCAATGGAGCCATACAACTTATTATAACTGCCAAATTCCTGCACCCACAAAGTAAAAAGCCAGGTAGTGGTAATGGTAAGGATTGTTACTACTATCGATCCGGGGGTGATGATCTTCCACCGGATCTGGTGAGATGGTGCATGCCGGTAGATAAATCCTATCGCATACGTAAACAGACAAAGGATCACTATCCATTTTATTCCGTAAATAAAAGCATGAACCGTATGATTGGTGATGCTGAGCTTCTTCATGATCCATTCAAATAAAACACCCTGCCCCATTAACAGTAGTATGGTACCCATTAACAGGAAAATAACTACCGTAGTCAACCTGATAGCCCGTAATCTCTTTTCAAAGAAGAAAGTTTTTGGTTTGCTATGTAAAGATTTGTCGAAAGTGCGTATCATCACCATGATAGCATTAGATGCATAAAATATAGCAAGTAAAAAACCTAGCGATAACAAACCTGTTCGCTGGTTAGTAAAAAAATCTTCTATAAATCCCAGAACATATTTTCTCACTTCAACATTAGGGTTGAGTTCTGTAATCAACAATATCAATTCCCTGTGAAAACGCTCGGAGATGGGTAAGTAGGGAATTAACGTAAAGAAAAAAATAGCAGTGGGAGGGATCGCCATTATAAAATTGAAAGCAACTGCTGCAGCTCTTTCTCTGAAAGATAATTTGCTAGCCTCTGCGTAAAAAAACCTGATGACATTGTATAGTGGAATGCCTTTAAAGCCTGGCAAAATAATGTGTCGGCTCCGGTTCTTTAAGAAAGTAAATGGAAGGCTATTAAATATGTATCGCTCAAATTTGGTCACAACCTACCTGGCATTTTGTTTCCTTGCAAGATACTCATCTAAAGCCTTTTGATATTCTGCAGCATATTTTTGATGTTCTGCATAATTACTTGCAAAAACATGGTAGCCTGAAAAATCACTTCTTGCAACGAAGAATATATAATCTGTCTTTGGAGCGGAAAGCACATTGTCGATCGTGATAGAAGAAGGCGTACAAATAGGTCCTGGCGGTAAACCCTGGTTACGGTATGTATTATAAGGAGAAGGTACATCCAGGTATTTATGATAGATACGTTTGATCGTAAAATCTTTTAAAGCAAACCTGATCGTCGGGTCAGCCTGCAAGGGCATTCCTGTATTGATCCTGTTCATGTATACACTGGCTATATTGCCCTTTTCGTCGTGCTTATTGGTTTCTTCTTCAACGATTGAAGCGATAGTATAAGCTTCGATAGGAGTAAGTCCCTGGGAGCTGGCTTTTTGCAAACGGTTGTCTTTATTCCAGAATTTATCCTTTTCATCGGCCAGTTTCTTCAATATCTTCCCCACAGAAGTATTCCAATAGAAAGTATAGGTATCAGGAATGATTAAAGTGAATGCGGTATTTGTATCTACTCCAAATTTGCGCAGCGAATCATTGGAGTTAAGAAACTGCATTGCATCCGCAGAGTCAGTGGAGAATTGTTTCCCGATCAATCTTGCAAGGTCTTCTCTTATCCTGAGTTTGTTGATCACCAGGTTTACAGGGCTCTGCTGGTTATTCCTCAACTTGCGTACGATAGCTAAAGAACTTTGCCCTTGCTGTATTTCGAACTTACCAGGTTTTAATTTACTCCACAGGTTCAGCCTGTCTCCAAAAAACTTGAATGTTCCAATATTTCGTACAAAGTCCTCTCTTTCGAGAATTGAAAGCAATGAATCTTTATTAGCCTGGTGTTCCCGCAGGTACAGAAATTTCTTTTTCCCTTCAAACGCAGTGGTTGATCCCAATACTAGCCATGCTGCATAAGCTCCCAATAAAATAACAATGACGATTAAGCCTAGAACGATCTTTCTTTTCATAGCATTAAAAAACCCTACTTGTTAAGCAGGGTTGTAAAAATAAGGTTGTATTACTATTACTTAGTTTTCGGAGCTGTATTTGAAGCATTCGTATTTAAATCTTTCAAAGGATTTTCAGCATCGTTTCCACCTTTCAGAAAAATAGTGGAGAACAGGCAAAGCACACCGATCAATGCTGCAAAGATCCATGTACCTTTTTCAAGCACATCTGTTGTTTGCTTCACACCCATGAACTGGTTGCTGAAACCGGCAATATTCCCGCTTAAACCACCACCTTTTGGGTTTTGAACCAGGATGATAAATCCTAAGATCACACAAGCCAGAACGATTAAAATCAAAAACAAGTAAACCATTTTATATTCCTTTTAATTCTTGAATTCTGGCCGCAAAATAAGCGGATTTGTCGGGATTTAAGAAACTTAATTTTATATATAGCTGAACTGCTTTTTCAATCTTTCCTTGCTTTACCAATACTTCAGCCATAGTTTCGGTGACCACTTCTTTTATTTCATTAGATGTATTGGCAATATTATGTATAGCTCCCTCAAGTTCAGGATCGGTGCCCAGATCTTCCGCATTTGCCGGAGCAGTTTTCATATGTTTCAGCCAGTCGGTGAATTTCCTTAACTGTGTTGTTAATTTATCCTGGCCTTTATTGAGATCGACTTTTATTCCTTGTGACGCGAAATAATCTATGGTATGGTACGGTTCGGTTTCGATAGGTAAGGCCGCGTCTTCAGCTATCGGCTTCTTAAACGCTTCCAGTTGTTCATTAAGGAGAGAAGCAATTGCTGATTTTTGTTTTTCATCAATTTCCATTTGCTCCACTACTTCTTCCGTTGTTTCAGCAATATCTTCTTCTGCTTCAATTTCATCTTTTACGGCAATAACATTTTCTTCAATTGTTTTCTTGCCTGCCAACTCTGCAAATATTGGCTGAGATATCTCTGCAACGTCTTCAATAGGAGTGGCTGGCTCCAACGTTTCATCTGTTACGGGTCCTTTTTCTTCTGTTCCATCCATTATTTCTTTTACCCTTTCAACAGATGGTATCTTTATCTCGTTTTCTTCTTCGATCACTCTTTTCAGTAACGGCTTAATATCTTCTTCATCATCTGAAACTGTCGGATCTTCATGCAACTGGTATTGAAGCCATGATGTATTAGGAATATAAATTGCAGTCTTTTGTAATTGCGCTGCATAACGCGGATCATTCCCGAGCTTGAGTTTACGTGTCAGAAGTAAATGTCCTGCAGAGCAATAAGGATGTTCCGAAACTATCTGCTCAATATCTTCAATACTTACGTCAGAAAGATTATTCCTACCTGTTAATTGAGCCAATACTTTTTCCAGTGCCGCATTCATCAGGTGAAAATACAATTATTACCAGTTGGAAAATATGCGGTTAAAAATTTCATCAGTCATATTCCTGATGATCTCATCAAGCATTTTTGCTTCTGCCTGCTGTACAGAAAGTGAGGCGTCAAAATCAAAATTGCGACTTACATCGTATTCTTCGGTCTTATTATCAAGGTTGTTCCTGAATGTAATATGTATCGAAACAGTAAGCCTGTTCGTAACAGTATTTTGTGCAGATACACCAGAGGTAGAAACATCGTAGCCTGAAATATAACCGCCTATGTGGTAGTGGGCATCATCATCGTTGGTACGTGTAAGTCTTGTTTGTTGTGTAATCTTCTGCTGCAGCCTGTCTGTGAGTCTTGTGCTTAATTGTGGGCTGACGTACCTGGCCTTGTTTTCAAAGAAACCGATCTTAACTGTTTTCGCCCTTGGGTCAATAGATGCATCGTTGAATTTGTACACCTTGCAGGATACAATCGTCAAACTGCATACAACTAAGAATGAGAATAATATTTTGGTAGCCAGTTTCATTTACTATTTAACTTTCGTTGCGTCGCTCCCGATATTGGGGACTTGTACGCTTAGATATTTATTCACCTCTCACTATAATTAATCTTTCATCTATTAATCCTCTATATCATATTCTTTTAATTTCCTGTACAAAGTTCTTTCACTTATCCCAAGGTCCAAAGCTGCATCTTTTCTTTTACCTCTGTGTTTCTTCAATGCTTTCAGGATAAGCTCTTTCTCTTTATCCATAATATTCAGCGACTCTTCTACTTCTTCATGATGATGGATGTCATCAGGATGTAATACCACGGGCTGATGAGCAGATGGTTGCACATATGGTTGTATGGGTTGAGCGGGTGCGATCACAGGTAACATCTCGTTGTGCTGGTGACCATTTTCATTGGTTAGCGAATCTCTTGTATAATCCGCAGCATGACCAGCTAATGAAGGATTTTGCAATATCTCAAGAAACATCTTTTTGAGTTCTGTTACATCCTTTTTCATATCAAAGAACAGCTTGTATAAGATCTCTCTTTCATTTGCAAATTCACCATGCGAAGATGATACGTTCGCTAACACCGGCATCCTTGTCTGCAAATGCTTTTCAGGTAAAAATCTTCTCAACTCTGCAGCTGATACCTGCTGCTCCGAACTCAACACCGATATCTGCTCTGCAATATTCTTTAACTCTCTAACATTACCGGGCCAGGGATAACTAATTAAGAGATTTTTAGCTTCTTCATCAAGTTGAACGGGTGGCATTTTATATCGTTCAGCAAAATCAACCACAAACTTTCTGAATAGTATTAAGATGTCTTCCTTCCTGTCACGTAATGCCGGAACACGAATAGGTACAGTGCTCAAACGATAATACAGATCCTGCCTGAATTTCCCATTCTGCGTGAACTCAAGAAGATCCCTGTTTGTTGCAGCGATCACTCTTACATCTGTCTTCTGAACTTTTGAAGAACCTACACGAATAAATTCACCTGTCTCCAAAACTCTTAGCAATCTTGCCTGCGTACCTAAGGGCATTTCACCGATCTCGTCTAAAAAAATAGTACCTCCGTTTACGGTCTCAAAATAACCTTTACGACTATCTACAGCCCCGGTAAATGAGCCTTTCTCATGACCGAACAATTCAGAATCGATCGTTCCTTCTGGTATAGCACCACAGTTAACAGCAATAAAGGGATTATGTTTTCTTGGAGATAGGGAATGAATTATTGAAGAGAACGCCTCTTTACCCACACCACTTTCACCAATGATCAAAACAGTAAGATCTGTTGAGGATACCTGCACAGCCGTGTTCAATGCTAAATTGAGGGCAGCGGAGTTACCAATAATTCCAAACCTGTTTTTTATACTTTGTATATCCATTCTTTATTCTTCCTCTTTTATTTCATTGTCGATCTTCACATCGCATGATTCTATTAATGCATAAGCGATAAAAGCTCCTGCTGCAACAATGCCGGTACCAGTAGCCGCATCATTTTGCATGGCATTGATACCTGCAATAAAAGCAAAGACCAATATGAGGTATTTAACTGCTACATTCATAAACGAACAATTTCACCAAGTAATGTTGCCTGTGTGCACTCGTTCACTTTCACCCATACGTAGTCGCCTTGTTTATAGGTGTGATCGCCTTTAGAAAAGACAATCATTTTATTTTGTGAATTCCTTCCTTTCCATTCTTTGTCACTTTTCTTGCTGTCGCCTTCGATCAAAACCTTAAATACTTTACCCAGGTCTTTTAAATTACTTTCATGCGATAACCTGTTCTGCACCGCCACCACCTCGGCCAGTCTTCTTTTTTTTACTTCTTCCGGTATGTCATCCTCATATCTTCTTTCAGCTAACGTTCCAGGTCTTTCACTGTAAAAGAACATGTACGAAAAATCGTATTTGCTGTATTCCATAGCACTTAAAGTATCGTGGTGCTCTTCTTCCGTTTCCGAACAAAAACCGGTGATCACGTCAGCACTGATGCCGCAATCGGGTATGATCTCTTTGATGCGATCCACTTTACCGAGGTACCATTCTCTGGTATAAGTGCGGTTCATCAGTTGCAATATCCTTGTATTACCACTTTGCAATGGCAGGTGAATGTAATTGCAGATGTTCTCGTATTTAGCGATCGTATACAGCACTTCATCAGTTATATCCTTAGGATGAGAAGTACTGAAGCGAACACGGAGTTCAGGTGAAATAAGGGCAACTTTCTCCAGCAGTTTTGCAAAGGTTACCAATTCATCTTTTTGTTCATCCATCCAGTAGTAACTGTCTACGTTCTGACCAAGAAGCGTTACTTCTTTGAATCCCTGGTTAAACAGATCTTTACATTCCGAGATAATAGAATTGGCATCCCTGCTTCGTTCTCTTCCTCTTGTAAAAGGAACCACGCAAAAGCTGCACATATTATTACAGCCTCTCATAATGGAAACGAATGCCGTAACGCCATTGCTATCCAAACGAACGGGTGAGATGTCTGCATATGTTTCTTCCCGGCTCAATAACACATTTACTGCCTTTTGACCGGTTTCCGCTTCCTCTATCAAACCCGGTAAACTTCGGTATGCATCCGGGCCAACGACTATATCGACAAGCTTTTCTTCCTCAAGGAATTTAGTTTTCAACCTTTCAGCCATACAGCCCAAAACCCCGATCAATAAACCAGGCTTCTTCTTCTTCAGCCGTTTAAAATCAGACAAGCGCTTACGCACCGTTTGCTCTGCTTTCTCACGTATAGAACATGTATTCAGAAATATAAGGTTGGCTTCTTCATGATTTTTGGTAGCCCCAAAGCCTTCGCCATTCAATATCGACGCAACGATCTCACTGTCAGCAAAGTTCATCGCACAGCCATAACTTTCTATATAAAAGCGTTTTTTATATTGATTGGGATCATTAATAAATGGGGAATATGCCTCACCCTGGCGGCTCTCATCATGTATCTTATTTGCTACATCCAGCATTTCCATCTCTCATAGTATATTAAGTCGGCAAAAATATAGAAAAATGGGGTCGGTGTCAATTTGTCAGCACCGTTTACATAAAAATGTTCGTTGAAATTCAACACGATTAAACCTGTTCCAATTTGTTAAGTCTATTGCCTTTCAAATATTAACCAAAGCTTTTACCTGGATTTTAATGATTTTTGCTTCAAATAAGAAACACCCTTCAGTGAAATATTTTTTAGCTGTTTGTTTTAGCCTTTATTTATTGCCCGGAGTTGCTCAACAGACCAATACAGATAAGCAGGATGTAGGAATTATCATCGGGAATGTAATTGATAGTTCAGGAAAGGCCGCAGCTTACGCCAATCTAACCTTGTATCTGCTAAATGATAGTATTTACCGAAAAACAACGATTGCCGATAAAACGGGGGCTTTTGAATTCAACAACCTCCGTTTTGGGTATTATCGCCTGTCGGTGAACAGCGTTGGATTTGCCCCATTACATATTGACAGTATTTACATCAGGGCTGAGCGTTTTGATTTTAATCTTGGTGATCTTAAACTTCTGCAATCTTCATCTCAACTAGCGGATGTAATTGTATACGCTGAAAAACCACTCATCGAAAATAGAGATGGAAAGCTCACTTATAATGTAGGTGAAAGTGCATTGAGTAGTGGATCCACAACTTCAGAGATATTGAAAACACTGCCATTGATCAACAACGATCCTAATGGAAAGATATTATTGAAGGGAAAGGAGCCTAAGATATTGATCGATGATAAGCCGACCGATCTGAATGCACAACAATTGCAGGATCTGTTAGAAAGTTTGCCGGGCAGCAGTATCGATAAGATAGAGCTGATGTTAAATCCACCACCACAGTACGCCAATGAAAGCGGAGGCGTGATCAATATTGTAACCAAAAAGGGAAAGATCGGTTGGGTTGGTAAGATGAACTTAAGCGGGGGCACAAGAGGCGAAGGAAACTTCGGAGTAAATCTTTCTTACAGGGAAAAGAAGACATCTGTGAATTTGCATTTGGGTGTAGGAGCGAATCAGACGAGAGGTAATAATTATTCAAGAAGAGAAAATCTTTATGCCGATTCATCCAATTATTTTCATACCGATGGTAACTATCACAATAAAAACTATCGTCCTAACCTGAGAGCCCAATGGGATTATGAGAAAGATAAGAAGAAGAGTTTCAGCATTGTGTACCAGGGAAATCTCAACTTTTTTGATAATAACAGCAGAACGCAATACACCAATCTTAACAAAAGCAAAGATATATACAGGCTCAGTACAAGAGAGAATAGTGCACAAGGTACAGGTTACAATCACGGGCTCACCTTATCATATACCTTAAAAGGAAAAACTGCAGGAGAAGTTTTACGTCTTCACGCAAATGGCAACTTCGGAAAGAATGATAATGACAGGGATTTCTTTCAGCAGTTTTTGAATCCGAATTATTTGCCTACGGGAGTAGATTCAACACAGGAGCAATTAACTGACAATTATAGTAATGCTTACTCGCTCAGGATAAATTATGATCGACCTTTTAAAACAAAGGGTAGCAGCTTTTCTGCAGGCGCTTTCTACCAGCGAAACAATAACCACAACGTTTTAAATACACAGTTCCTGAGGAAATCAGATAGCATATATGTGATCAATGACCTGTTGAGTAACGATTTCAGGTTTCACCAGGATATTTTGAATTTCCGTTCAGCTCTTACGTGGACATTTCCACGAGAATGGAGAATCACCGCTGGAGTTATTGCTGAGTTAACGCAAATGAATTTCAATTTTTTAAAAGGAAATGCCACTAACGTAAGTAATGATTACTGGAATGTGATGCCCCATGTTAATATCAGGAAAGAATTCAGTAAAGAGTTGAATACTTCGTTAGTCTATCGCCGATCAATTCGCAGACCGGGTATAGGAGAGTTAAATCCAAGCGTTGACTACGGAGATCCATACAATATTCGTTTCGGAAATCCGTATCTGCTGCCCCAGCTTGCTGATAACTTTGACTGGAATGTAAGTTGGATAATGGGTAAGTATTATATCAATACTTCAGTGGGATATAATCGTGTTAGAAATATCTTCAATACTATCAGAACTCTTATAGAAGCAGGAAAGACACAGGTGACCTGGCAAAATATCGCTAGCCGTAATGAATATGAGGCCAGCATTTGGGGTGGTTATACCTTCAGTAAGAAACTCAGGATGAATGCAAGTGCCGGTTTCACTTACAATGAGTATAGTGAGGTGGAAAAGCAGGCTTTTAAATTCAGAAATGGTGGTACTTTTTATACCAGCCTCAATTATAATTTCCTGGTGAATAGCTTACTCACTTTTGAAGGGAATACACGATATAGCAGTTTCGCTGATCCGCAAGGAAGAAGCAGGAGCAATTTAACTATGAACCTGGGCGTACAACGTAAGTTCTTTAACAGGAGGCTTACCGTGAGTTTCAATGCCATTGATCCTTTCCGGCAGCAGAGGTTCAACACTTTCACTTACGGGAAGAATTTTGTACTTGAAAGCTTTAATGCTACACAAACAAGAAACTTCCGCCTGGCTGTGAGTTACCAGTTAAATAAAGTGGTACAAAAGAAAGCCGTCAGTGATAAGCAAAAGAAAGACGCAATAGAAAAAGCAAAGCAAAAAAAGGTTAACTGATCTTTTCCAGTCTTGTTGCGAGCCAGCTTTCTTTTACCGGGATAAGCCATTTATTCATCAGCTGATCTTTATTACTTACAAGATTATTAAAGTATAAAGTATCTGCATCGATAAAATTGTTATCAAAGGCGTATTGAATTTGTGACAAGTGCAACATCTGGATTTTATCTTTTACAACGAAAGCCAGTAATTGCCTGTCAAACATATTCACTTTAAACCTATTCTCGATTTCCTTGATCACTCTTACGGAACTATCGGTGCTGCAGCCTCCTACAGTAGTATCCGTTTCATCTGCAATGAATATCACGAACTGGCCAAACAAAAGATTTGCATAGCCTTTTACCTGTGCGCCATGGCTTTTCCAGTTGGCAATAAATGCATTCAGAATATCTTCGATATCCAATGCCTCCGCTATAGTGAATAAACGATTACTTTGATACACCCATACTTTAGAGGTGGGATGAAAATCCGCAGGTAATAAATGCTGATACGCTAAATTCATAGCTGCAAATTTACAACTCCCGATATGGATCAGAAAATAAGAACGGCCGGCGGCTATTTTGTAACATATGTTTGTATTTGTGGTGGAGTGTGTATGATGCTGCTGGGATTCGCTATGTTAAGTGATCCTTCTAAACAGGCTAAGATCATCTCTACAATAGCATTGATCAGCTCTACATTATTGCTCTATGGGGGAATTACCAATTTTATTACTACACGAAAAGGAGCCCGCCATGCAAAAAATGAGTTGAAGCGGATAGATGCGATCATTCAAAAACAAAATGCCCCATCGCTAACAGTATCGGATGCCGTCGCGGATTCTCCACTTACAAAACCCAATATATTGGCATATTGGGAGTACACGGCCGAAGAGTGGAAGGCATTTATGCTTTGGGAGAAAAAGAAAAGAAAGTCGGGTACCTGGTTAGAGGCCGCTGCAATCGTGGTTATCGGTACGTTGATGATCATGTTTAGCAGGCAAGCAGAATGGGGCACCGCGATTCGGTTAAGTTTGGGGATCGCTGTTTTTTATTGGCTCGGAAAATATTTCTTATTTACGAGATCTTTGGGTGAACCCAATAAAAAAGCTGAAGTAGTGATCACCCACCATGCTGTGATCATCAATGGAAAGTACAATTCTTTCAAAGATGATATTTACTGGCTTCAAAAAGTAAATATTGCGGAACAATTCCCTTTATCGATTTTCATAATAGAATATGGATGGAAAACAAGGAACGGTAACACGTTTGAAGAGATTAGGATACCGATTCCTCCTGGCAAACTCGATGAAGCAAAAGAAGTTAAAAGCAGGATACTTCATTTCAACTAGCGCTATTTCGCAGACAATATTGCACCAACTATCTTTGTTGTATGCCACGAGTGATTTTTGAAGACCTGGGAAATAAACCGTACAAAGAAACCTGGGATTACCAGGAAAGCCTGCTTAAACAAAATGTAGATAAGAAAACGGCATTACGCCAATTACAAACGGCAGAAGACGATCCCGATTCACCATTCATGATTCATCACTCACAATTTACCACTACCAACTGGCTTTTATTTGTGGAACATCCGCCCGTATATACTTTAGGTAAGAATGGTAACGAGGACAACGTTTTACTTTCTCATGAACAGTTAAAGTGGAATGGAATTGAATTCTACCACATTAACAGGGGAGGAGACATAACTTTTCACGGTCCGGAACAACTGGTTGGTTATCCTATTTTAGATCTTGATCAATTTAAAGCAGATATTGGTTGGTATTTAAGAGCATTAGAAGATGTGATCATTTTGACCATGGCAGAATATGGTTTGAAAGGTGATAGAAGTAAAGGAGAAACTGGTGTCTGGATCGATCCAGACATAAAAGGAAAGGAAAGAAAGATATGTGCTATGGGAATAAAATGCAGCCGATGGATCACCATGCACGGTTTTGCTTTCAATGTAAATACTGATTTAACCTATTTCAATAACATCATTCCTTGCGGTATTCAAAATAAACAGGTCACCTCGTTAGAAAAAGAATTAGGTAGAAAAATAGATATGGCTGAAGTGAAAGAGAAAGTAAAAAGAAACTTTGAACAGGTATTCAATTGTCACATAGTTGATGATCACCTGTGACTTGTATTGCAACTTGTAATCAGTAATCTGTAACCTTTAAAAGTCCCTCGATAAATAAAACTTGTTTCGTTCCTTGAGCCGTTCATCTTCATACAACTCAAAATGAAACCAGCCTGCACGAATGAAATTGACTTTGTCTAAAACGAGTTCAGGTTCTCTTACCTTTTTTATTTCAAAAAGTTCATTGCCCCTGTCATCAAGGAAAACGATCCTGTAGTTTCTGGTATGTACCGCAGGAAGTCTTACCATTACATAGCCATCCCTGTTAGTAAAAATGAATTGAGAAGGTTTCCATGCTTCTTTAACGATATATGGCTTGATAACCACCTCGGTGGCACTCACAGCATATAAAGTGTCTTTTGTTTTATAGATGATTGAATCCTTAAATAGTTTGTATTGATCGTAGGTAAGTTGACCGATCACAATATCTCTAAGTTTAATAGTGATAAGCGAACCGGATTCCGGATTAATATCAGCCTGTGGGATCAAAACGCCTGTAGCAGGCGTTTTAATAGCTGAGAAGAAATAAGCGCCGCCAGATAAAACATAAAATACCCGGTAATACACTTTTACTCCCGGGCGAGCTTTTGTATCGACATAACCATTTATAGGTAACGTAGGTGACTGCGGTGAAAATATTGTTTGATATCCTCGAAGGCTGTCGTAAGAACGCTGCACATTTATCTGTACTATCGTTTCAAAGGGATTCTTCCAGCTGATCTGGATGCGATTCTTGCCAAGATCTCTTAAAGTAAAATTAGGCAGCGTGTCCTGGCCATTCACAAAGTTTGAAGAGAACATGAGTACCAGTCCTAAGAATAAAATCCGCATCATGCTTCAAAAATAGGTTTAGTCCTGTTATAGAAATTCTAATGTGCCTTTTTCAAGGCTTCTGTTACCCTGCAAACCACCACTATGGATAATGAGTAGCTTATCTTCTGCAGCAAAGCTTCCTGCCTGTACAAGTTCTTTCACTGCAAACAAAAGCTTGGAGGTATATACAATATCTGTTGGCAGGTGTACTTCTCTCCACAACGTATTCATCCAGTCTAACAACGCCTGCGGATGATTGGCATAACCGCCAAAATGAAAATCATGCATCACTTTAAATCGCTTCGTGATCGTTTGAGGCGGCAGTAATGCCTCCACATCCTTTTCAAGATCTGTATATCCTTTTAAAGCACTTACACCAATGCAAATTTGATGCGGCAAACTGGCTTCTATCAAACCTGCTAATGTAGTTCCTGTTCCGCAGGCACAAAGTATATGCGTGTATTGCGAACTGTTCTGCTCATTCAGTATATCCCTTGCGCCAATCATACCTTTTTCACCGTAGCCCCCTTCATTTATCCAATACCATTTTTCCTGGTAACGGTCCTTAAGTAATTCTTTCTGGCGATATTCTTCCCTGCTTACATAGATCAATTCCATTCCGTACGCCCTTGCATCCTGTAAAGTATGAGAAAGTTGTAGAGGTTTTTCTCCCCTGATGATGCCGATGCTTTTCAATCCTGCTTCCTTACAAGCATAAGCAGTAGCTACAATGTGATTGGAATAAGCGCCACCAAAAGTTGCGATTGTATTCTTATCTTCTGCAATAGCATCCGTTATATAATATTTCAGCTTAAACCATTTGTTACCGCTTACTATCGGATGAATTTTATCTAAGCGTAACACATCAGCTTTAATTCCATTCAGCCAGTTTGCGTTGAGCGGGTGAATAGGTATGATTTCTGTTGAATACATCGCAACTTGGCAATTAACCGATTGTAAATTAGTTTCGCAAACTCAAAAATAAGATATGCAACCAACGTTAGTGATTTTAGCTGCAGGAATGGCAAGCCGGTATGGAAGTATGAAACAAACTGAAGGTTTTGGACCCTCCGGTGAAACGATCATGGAGTATTCGATATATGATGCAATACTGGCAGGTTTTAAAAAAGTGGTATTTATAATCCGTGAAGATTTCGCAGATAACTTCAAAGCACAGATAGAACCTAAGATCAAAGGAAAAATAGATATTGGTTATGTATATCAGAAATTAGATTCATTTACAGGTGGCAGGCAGATCCCTGCTGAAAGAGCAAAGCCATGGGGAACAGCACATGCAATGTTGTGTTGTAAAGAGGAAGTGAAAGAAAATTTTGCTGTTATAAATGCTGATGATTTTTATGGAAGAGATGCATTTGTAAAAGCCTATGATTTTTTAACCACTCAATGCGATGAAAGAACACAGGCAATCATCGGATACGAGTTAAGAAGAACATTAAGTGAAAACGGTAGCGTTAGCCGTGGCGTATGCCAGGTAGATCTGCATGGCAATCTTGTTTCTATTGCCGAACGTACAAAGATCTACCGTAATGAACAAGGCATCATTACTTATGAAGATGAACAAGGCTTACATGAAGTAGATGAGAATAGTAGTGTAAGCATGAACTTCTGGGGATTCTCACCAAATATTTTTGGAATTATCCAGGAACAATTCGATCGCTTTTTAGATGAAAGTATTCAAAATCCCAAATCAGAATTTTTCATTCCGATTGTTGCTGACGAATATATCCGCAGCGGTAAGGGCATTATCAAAGTGATTCCTACAACTGCACAGTGGTTTGGTGTAACATACAAGGAAGATGCACCAACTGTACAGGCCAGTGTAAGTAAACTGGTGGAGACACAGGAATATCCGAATAATTTATGGTCATAGGTGTAATAGGCGGCAGGTACTTTAAAGAGCCTAACACCTTCGCGATCGTCATGACTCAAATACTTTCTTTTGCTTACTTTCATCGTGTAAATAATACACATGAAAGGACTGCTTATCGTTTCACTGCTCTTTTCCGCTATTACAGTCAATGCACAATCAAGATTGAGTGAGCAGATTGGTAATGTAAAGAAGGTTACTGTTATCAACAGCGGGTATGAGTTTGAATTATCAAATGCCTATGCCAGGATTACTGCCTATGATCACAATACTGTCAGGATCAGGGTGAGTAAGCAAAAGTTCTCTGATGATTTTTCCTATGCGATAGATGAGCTTACTCCAAAAGGAAAATTGATCAATCTCAATAATTCGGGGGATCAGTATACATACTTCACTGATTCGTTGAGGATCGTTGTTGAAGGAAAACCTTTCCGGGTATCTGTGTATAATGCAAAGAATAAAAAATTAGTGAGTGATGATGCTGCATTAGGTGTGAGTTGGTTTGGTAACCAGGTGAGTTGCTATAAACAACTACATAAAGATGAAAAGTTTATTGGACTGGGTGAAAAGACCGGCGGAATCAACAGGCGGGGAAACTTTTTTCAACACTGGAACAGCGATGTGCCGGGGTATGCGCTAAACCAGGATCCACTCTACTCAACCATTCCTTTTTTCATTGGCATTCATGATACCGTTACCTATGGAATATTCTTCGATAACTCACACAAAACATACTTCAATTTTGGCGGCGGTGCAGATGAAGAGTTATTTCATTTTGGCGCAGATGATGGTGAGATGAATTATTATGTTTTTGGAGGATCTTCTGTTGCACAGATCCTCAAAGATTACACAGCACTAACAGGAAGAACACCCATGCCTCCCATATGGAGTCTGGGTTTTCAGCAATCAAGATGGGGATATAACTCACAGGACCAATTACTGGATATCGCTAAAACATTCCGCGATAAAAAAATGCCCGCAGATGTGATCGTCAGTGATATTCCTTACATGGATAACTACAAAATATTCACATGGAATCCCAAAGGCTTTCCCGATCCCAAAGGAATGATGCAGCAGATGAAGCAAATGGGGTTTGATATGGTAACTATCGTAGATCCGGGTATAAGAATAGAGAAAGGGTATAACGCATATGAAACCGGGTTGGCTGGAAATCATTTTGCAAAATACCCTGGTGGGAGAACCTATGTAGGTCATGTTTGGCCGGGCCGCTGCCACTTCCCTGATTTTACAAAAACATCTTCAAGAAAATGGTGGGGCGATCATTTTAAACAATCATTGGTAGACGTTGGAGTGAGAGGTTTTTGGAATGATATGAACGAGCCCGCAGCATGGGGTAGGGAATTTCCAAACCTTATTGAATTTGGCGAGGGGAAAGACAAGAAAACATTATTCACTGTTAAGAATGCCTACGGTTCATTAATGAGCAGAGCAACTTATGAGGGCACCAAAGCAGTGATGAATGGTCAACGACCTTTTATATTGACAAGAGCTGCCTATGCAGGTATCCAAAAATATTCGGCGCTGTGGACGGGTGATAATGTTGCCAGCGATGAACACATGTTATTGGGCTTTCGTTTATTGAATAGCATGGGTGTAAGCGGTGTTCCATATGTAGGAATGGATATCGGTGGTTTTATGGGTAATCCTTCACCGGAGTTATTTATCAGGTGGCTGAATCTTGCGGTTTATTCTCCATTATTCAGAAATCATACGCACATCGGTTATAATTACAGAGAGCCCTGGTTGTTTGGTGAATACAATACAGATAAGATCAGGAAGATACTAGAACAACGATACAAACTACTTCCTTACCTATACAGCAGCTTTTATACAGCGCATAAAACCGGCATGCCTATCAATAGGATGCTTCCGATTGAATACACTTTTGATAACAAGGTTTACGATGGTAGGTACGAGAATCAATTCATGTTCGGTGATAATCTATTGGTTTGCCCTGCAACCAGTACACAGCAGATGATAGAAGTGTACCTGCCCGGAAAAGGGAAATGGTATCGCATGAGTGATGATAAAGTGTATGAAGGTGGCCAATCATACATGGTACCTGCACCGATAGATGACGTGCCTGTGTTTGTAAAAGAAGGGGCAATCATTCCAATGCAATCTGTTGTGCAGAATACAAAAAAGAAAGGTGATGGGATTTTGTATTTACATGTATGGAAAGGAAATTCATCTACATCATTTACTTATTATGAAGATGATGGGGAGACGTATGATTATGAAAAAGGAAGATCTGTTACGAGATTGATCAACTATCTACCTGTAGAAAATGCAATCAAACTAAATGGGGAGGAGGGAAATTATCACTCAAGATTCAACACAATAAAAGTTATTTATCACGGAGAAGGTAAAGCAGTGGAGCAGACTATTCCATTCTCAAAAAATGAAATGAAGCTTACTTTGGCCAGGTGATCACTTCCAGAAAACATCATACGCAAACCTCAATATTGTTAGCGTCACAATAAACAGGAAGAATATCCTGATGAACTTATTGCCTTTTAGTATCGCCAGTCTTGCACCTAGTGCTCCACCGATTGCATTGCATATCGCCATAGGTATGGCAATGGAAAAGATGATCTTTCCTTTTAATAAAAAGAAACAGATAGAACCAAAATTCGTAGCAAGATTTGCAAACTTCGCATTGGCGCTTGCTTTTAAAAAATCAAATCCAAGAATGCTGATGAATGCGATCATGAAAAAGCTACCCGCACCAGGCCCAATGAATCCATCATAAAAACCAATCAATAAACTGATCAGCACCACATACCACCACAGTTCTTTACTACTGTGTGTTTTTACCGTATGGGCACCAAACTTTTTATTGCTGTAAGTATAGATCGCCACTGCTATCAATACAAATAACAAAAAAGGTTTCATAAAACTGTTACTCACCATGCTCAGCAAATAGCTTCCGGAAAATGCTGCAATGAAAGCTACCAAAGCCATTACTGCCACCTGCCGGTAATGAACTTTCACCGCTCTGGAATAATGATATGCTGCGATCGCCGTTCCGCTGAAAGCTGGGATCTTCAATGTGCCTATAACCGTTGATACAGGAAGATGTGGTAATAGCACGATTCCCATCGGTAATTGTATCAGCCCCCCACCGCCTGCGATCGCATCAACAAAACCTGCCGCAAAAGCCACGATACATAGAAGGATCAGTTCATCAGTCATTAAAACAAAAATATCTTTCAAAAGACACAATTCATCCTCTAAAAGATATTTTATTAAGGAAAGGATAGGAGTTAGTCTGTATAGGCCTGCATTCCGCCTAGCAAAGTATAATCTGCATTGCCATAATTTGATTTGATTGTAACCCTGATCCATTTCGCAGTAACAGGTGTTATTTTCAATTCCTGCTTATGTGTGCTGCGTTTCAATTTAAAATCCCCGATCTTGATGAATCCTTTGTCCGGACCTTCATTTGAATATTCCAGCATTATGTCTTTGGCAGATACACCTGCATAGCTACCACCTTCCTTATCGTCTTCATAATAATTGCTGATCAGGAATCTGCTGATCTTTCCACCGCTTCTGCAAAGTTTCAATACTGCTGTGTGCGGAAACTTAGCGCCTTCTTCGGTAAACCAGACGCTACCACTGGGTATGTCCGTTTCAACAGATGTACGCATTAAAAGGTATAATGCGGCGAATGAACTACTGTATTCGGAGCTAAAAGAAACGATCTCTGCATCGCAATAAGGCGAGAGCCAGTTCTTCGTCTGTTTGCTTCCGTAGGTTTCAGTTTGCGCAAATAAAAAGGAGAATGAATGCAATGCAATAACTGCAAGGATTATTTGTTTCATTGTTTAGGGTTTTGATAAAAGTAAATAATAGTCTGTTCGGATGTTCATTCTGGATGGCTAACCGCTAAACTCACCTGTTCAACACGCCCAAATATTCTTTCCATGGACCTACAGCTTCTGAATACTGCTTTGCCAAAACCCTGCAGAGCTGATGGATATGCGACAGATCATGTGCAACCCATGTAGCTAATAATTGCTTTAAAGTAACAGAGCCGAAATGAGGATGAATGCCTGTCTTTTCGAGATCAGCTTCAGTCAAATTGGCCGACTGAAGTATATGTAGGTTTTCTTTTCTTAACCGCTTAAATTCATCAAGCAACTCGTTCAGCGTTTTCCCTTTGCTGTTATTGAATTGAGCGAACCGGTCAAAAGGAACAAACATTTTATCTGTTTTATCACTGAGGATGACCTGCATCCTCGGTATCCAGTCAGTTTGCTCTCCATGAATATAGTGTCCGACAATATCAAACGCATTCCAGCTTTCTCCGCCTTCATTATTGAATATCCATTCGTCACTCAAACCTGCCAGCATCACTTCAATCACATTCGGTGTACGACTGAGAATTTTTATTGATTCAGGTAGATTGAATTCCATTATGAAAGAGATATTATTTATATTTTTTTAAATTGGCTATCACTACGCCTGAAATTATTATGGTACCCGCGATCAGGTGTATCATGCTTAATGCTTCATTCAGGATCAATACTGCTTCAATACTACTGAATAATGGAATTAAATTTCCAAACATAGCCGTTCGTCCTGCACCAAGCTTGACGATGGCTGAATTCCATAACAGGAATGCGATTACCGAAGCACCTAAGCCAAGGTACAACACAGCTAAAAACAAATTGCCACTCCATGCCACCGGGGCAGTATGATTAGCTTCCCAAACATAAAATGGTAGTAACTGTAATGTTCCGATAAAGAACGTAACCAGTAAAAAGGTATTTGCATGCATGCCAGGTGGTCTTTTCCTTACCATGATATTATATCCCGCAAAAAATATAGCGGCACCCAATACCCATATATCGCCTGAGGTAAACTCAAAATTGATCAGTCGTGTCAGGCTTCCCTGAACAAGTAACAAGATGACTCCGGCAAGACACATCAGTATGCCTATGATACTGAAGGTTGTGATTCTCTCTCTCAAAAAAATGGCAGCAAGTATGATCGAGAAAACAGGAGAGGAGCATGTACCGATCAATGCCATATTAATAGCTGATGTAGTATGTGCAGCGATGTATAAAAAAGTGTTGAAAATTGCTACACCAAAAAGTGATGTCCAAAAGAAGTAATGAAGTCTGCTGGTAACTTTGTCTTTTTCCCTCGTAAAACTTTTCCAGGCAAATGGTAAAATAATGATCGTTGCACATAACCATCTGAAAAACGCAAGTGTTATTGGAGGAATATCATTTATAACACCTCTTGCAACGATAAAATTTCCGCTCCATATGAATGTTGCTAGTACAGCAAATAGAACACCCTTATATACCTGGTTGGAAGCAGGGACCATTCAACAAATATAATCAGTTGAAAAGGAGCTAATCTTTAAGTAGATCTGATATCGGGACATCCAGCGCTTTGGATATTTTGCACAGTGTAAGTACTGTAGTATTCACCTGCCCGGATTCTATTCTCGAGAGGCTCGCTTTTTCAAAGTCACACAAATATGCAAGCTCGCTTAACGAGAGCTCTTTCTTTGTCCTGATCTTTCTTATCCTGCTGCCCATGGCAGCTAAAAATTTTTTATCACTCATTGCGGTATATGTGTCTGCAAATCAAATATCAACAACATATGTTTAACACATGTTGTCGTAAACAACAATAAATTCCTATACATATACGTCTTTTTCCTAATCCGAGCAGTGATTTTTCCCCGTACAGAGGTCATCTAATTTCAACAAAGCAGGTTATAAATGAAGTTATATAGCGCAAGCCCGTACAACGATAAGGCTTCGTTACATGGCATATTTCAAATGTCTTCTAACGTGACACTTTTACTTCAATTGCATATAAGCAAGTGCTGTTCCAATTTTATTTCCAGTGCTTCAAAAGTTCTCCACCAAATACAGAAGATATCTTCTTCAATGTTTTATCGAGATTTATTCCTTTTCCTATTACCGGTTTAAAAATATCACCCACATCTTTCACTCTTGCAACCGCATTAAAAATATTGAAGTCAGTGATCTTCAAACCTTTCTTCACTTCTTCCCAATGTAAAGGCATTGATACAGGTGCGCCGGGCTTTGGCCTCAACGAATAAGGACCACTCACCGTAGCCTGCGGACGGTTCTGTAAAAAATCGATGTACATCTTGCCACCCCTGTCTTTGGTTTTTCTTTCGATCGATGTGAACTCAGGTATTTCTTCATGTACAAGTTTTGCAATCACTCTTCCGAATTCTTTTGAATCTTCATAATCATACTTTGCACCAAATGGAATATAAATATGAATACCGGTCGATCCACTTGTTTTGCAATAACAAGGCACATCGATGGAGCCAAGAATTTGTTTAGTAACCTGCGCTGCAGTGATTACCTGGTCAAATGTATTTTTATCCGGATCGAGATCAATTATGCACCAGTCAGGATTATCAGGATATTGACTCCTGCTACTCCACGGATTCATTTCAATACACCCCAATGAAGCAACATACATGAGGCTTGCTTCATTTGTAATAACCAGGAATCTTTTCTCTTTTGACTCTGCCTCGCTGTAATATGGATGCGTTTCTAACCAAGCCGGAACTTTACCTGTTACGTCCTTTTGGTAAAAAGCTTCGCCTTCTATTCCATGCGGATGACGATATAAGGTTTGCGGCCTGTCTTTATAATATGGTAGCATGATCGGTGCCATCTGGTAGTAGTAATTCAGCATATCCCGCTTTGTTACTTTTTCTTTTGGCCAGAATATCTTACTCAGGTTAGTGAACTTGAGATCATGCCCGCCAATATTTCTCGTTTGTGTTTCTTCTTTAGGGTTTAGTAATGTTTTTCTTTCTTTCTTTCCCGGAGCTGATATCATTTTCTTTTCCTTCAACACTTTTTCATGCTTGACTACATCCGCTGTGGGCTTCTCCAGTTCTCTCACAACGTTCTTTGCATCTTTATCTTCTCTCAAACCTTTGAATGAAGGATGCCGTATAGCACCGTCTTTTGTGAGTTCCCTGTAACTGATCTCGCAAACGATCTTAGGCTTTACCCATGTTACTTCTGCCTTTGGCGGGTTGGGACGAAACCTCGAAGGCTTGTTATAGTCCGGAACTTCTTTGAAGGGACATTTAGTGGTTTCCTGTGGTTTCAGTTTTTGTAATATCTCATCAGACAATTTATTACTGAAACCTGTACCTACCGGCCCGATAAAAACAAACTCGCCATTCTCGTACAAGCCAAGTAGTAATGCACTGAATCTTTTTGAACTGCCTTCATTACGGGTATATCCTGCAATAACAGCTTCCTGTCTTTTCTCTGTTTTTATTTTAAGCCATTCTTTTGATCGGATACCAGGATTGTACAAGCTATCAGCTTTTTTTGCAATGATGCCTTCCAGTCCAAGTTTATCTGCCAGCTCAAAAAAATGTTTTCCATCGGCATCAAATACTTCACTTAGTTTTATTGAATCATGTTCAGGCGGAATAACAGAACGTAAAACCTCTCTTCGTTCAACTAAAGGAAGCTGTGTAAGATCTTTTCCATCGAGCCATAAAATATCAAAAACATAAAATGCAAGATGTCCATCGGCTTCACTTCTCCATTGTTGCAGATCGCTGAAGTCCGCAACACCTTTTTCATTTTGCACGATGATCTCACCATCTACCACCGCATTGATCTTCCAGTCTTTTAAAACATTGTAGATAGGATAGAACTTTTCATTGAACGATTTATTATTCCTTGAACGTATCTCAACTTCTCCTTTGTTGAGGTATGCTACAGCCCGGTAACCGTCCCATTTTACTTCGTATAACCAGCCTTCCTCATCAAAAGGTTTGTCAACCAATGTTGCAAGCATAGGCGCTAAGTCTTTCGGAAATACTGAGGTTCCTTTCGATGCAGATTTAATTTTCTTTGAAGGTGTTGGCATACAAAAACTTGCAGTATAAATCATGCCAATATAACCAGTGACCTATTTGCAGGGTATTGTTTTTGCTTAGAGGTGAGCGAATGCAGATGGCTTTACAACATATTGAAGATTTTGCCGCTAAAGCGCATGAAGGTCAGCAGCGGAAATATACACCCGAACCATTTATTGCGCATCCCAAACGGGTAATGGAAATGGTGAGACTTTATAACGATGATATTTCCGTTTTGGCAGCAGCTTTATTACACGATGTATTAGAAGATACCGAAGTATCACAGGGTGAAATGCGAACATTTCTACTGCAACATTTAACTGCGCCGCAGGCTGACAGAACCATGAAGCTTGTAATTGAGCTTACAGACGTGTATGTGAAGAAAGATTATCCGCAATGGAATAGAAGGAAAAGGAAGCGTAAAGAGATAGAACGCATTTGCAGGAATAGCTCGGATGCACAAACGATCAAGTATGCTGATATCATCGACAATTGCGTAGCTGTCGCCAGTCAGGATGCTGATTTTGCAGATACATTTTTGAAAGAATGCAGGAATCTCCTCAACTACATTACAAAGGGGAACAGGCAGCTATATCATAAGGCGCTGGAAACTGTGGAGGCCGAGCTGTCTCAATTAAAGCAAATGAAAAACGTATGAAACAAAGAACCCCGTATGTTTCCATACAGGGCTTTGCTTTAAACCATGAAAAAACCATCTTACTTATTAGCAAACAAATTCACAGTGAGCTGAACTTCTTTCGCTATGTTGCCCAAACCGTAGTTTATACCCCATAAAGTACGATCCATGCTAAAGAATGCCTGGGCAAAGAAGCGTTTGTCGTCAGCACCGCGAATTATTGCAGGGAAACTTACGGGAACTGATACACCTTTAATAGTTGCAGTACCGGTGATCGTTGCATTTGTCTCTGAAGAATAATCAACTTTCGTGATCTCGAAGGTTGCTTCTTTAAAGGTTTCTGTTTCAAAAAAATCTTTGTTCTTAAGATGCTTGTCTAGTCCTGCACCTGCGGCATCTGTTACAGTTACAGAGTTCATGTCGATAGTGAACTTACCCCCGGTAAGTTTTCCGTTCTCCACATTTACGCTTCCGTTGCTCACCACAAAATAACCAGCGTGGTAGTTGTTCTTTTTTGCTGCGTTCCATTCAACTTTGGAAAAATCACTCAAAACATTGTAAGTAGTAATCTCTTTTTTTGTAGCTGGTACGAATGACAGGATACCGAAAGAGCCGGCTATCACCGCCAAGCCAAGTAATGCTTTCTTCATAGTGTTTAGTATTTAATGACCATTGAGAATGTAAATGTATGGATTTAGATGTATCTACATCCATTTTAACAAATTGGTAATTTACGAAAGCAGAAAAAAATGGTTCTAATGACTTTGCGGCTTTTGATTTCTTCTTAGTTCCCGCGTGGTTTTGGAGGATCCGTCATGACTCCAGCCGGGAGGATTAAGCAGGTACTTGAATGCTGTGAATATGGATCTGCTTTTTCTTACATCCCTGGCAATGTTCGTCCATTCAAAGAAAGCCACTTTTACTGGGTTGAACGTATTCACGTTTTTGGTAAGACCATATTTAGGCGTATGCAGCTCTGGCTGGAAGCTGCGGAATATCCTGTCCCATATAATGAGAATGCCTCCGTGATTTTTATCCAGATAGATGAGGTCTGAACCATGATGTACCCTGTGATGCGATGGGGTGTTAAAGACGAACTCGAACCATTTCGGGCATTTGGTTACCGCTTCTGTATGTATCCAGAATTGATAAATGAGACTTACAGATTGCATAAACATGATAGCGCCGGGATGAAACCCTACCAAAGGCATCCAACTCCAGAAGAGAAATGAACCTGTAAGATTACCCGTCCATGTTTGACGCAATGCTGCAGCAAGATTGTACCGCTCTGATGAATGATGCACTACATGCGATGCCCAGAACCATCTTACATTATGACTGATGCGATGAAACCAGTAGTAACTGAGATCATCTGCAAAGAATATCAATATCCATCCCCACGATGCCCAAAATGGAATGGTTGTAATTCGATACTCGTAGATAAATGAAAAGAAAAGTAGAATGAAACTCTTAGTAACTAATCCAATGAATAAATTTCCCAAACCCAGGCTGATGCTTGTAGATGCATCTTTCACTTCGTACAATTCTCTCTGTGTTTTGATAGCGTAGATCACTTCGACAATGATGAGTAAAACAAACCCGGGAACAGCATGAAGCAATATGTTAGGGAGTTGTGGCATAGCTATCGTTCGGCAATTTACAACTTCCAGTTTATCTCTGGCATGCCCTTTGGCTCTATAGTATTATCAATTAAAAATCAACAGAAATGGCAAATTTCGTGAGAAAAAGAAGAGAAGTTGAGCAAAACCCTAACGCAAATTTCAGTGTATCTAAAGAAATCGCTTATTGGGCGGAGAAACACAACTTATGTCCGAAGCAATTTAAACAAGCATTCGAGAGTAGTGGTTCGATCGCAAAGGCAATACAACTTTGCGTAGCAGGTGGAATTACAATTAGTCAGTCTATATAAATCAAAGCCCCTCGGCATTTTACCAGGGGCTTTCTGTTTTTTCTGATCGAATTATCTATTGTTTAGCATCTACGCTACAACCTTGTAGCTTTCTTATTTTGCTCCCTCCGCAAACTACTAATACATTGTAGGCCATAATCATTTTTGCTTCTTCACATATCATCATCATAAAACCGTTCCGGTAATTCATGCTGATTGTTGCGGTACATCCACACGTACTCTACTACATTTTGTAATCTCTAATTCGTAACGATTAGTACAACTCATCCATTGTTTTATACATCTCATTACAACTCCAGGTATACGTCACTGGTCACTGCATAGGTTTGCAAAAAAAAACATGAACCGTTTATTCAACCTCATTGCCCTTGCAGGATTATTAATGATCACTGCCTGCGAAAAAGATATGGATACAGCCCCGTCTTCACCTGTTCTGCCTGATGATAAAAGAACGATACTGCTGAAGGATGTTGTGGAGCAGGGTATGCCTTCGCCGTATTTCCACTTTGATTATGACTCAGGCTATGCAAGCCATATCAGCTTCGCTTCAGGTTTCTTCCAGTACGATGTGAAGTATAACGATAAGAGAGTGGCGTCGATGACAAACCGCCCCGACGGTGCTAAGCTGACTTACTTTTATTCTGAGGGAAAAGTCGCCCGCATCAGGAAAGAAGTGTTTGGTTTATTGATGTGGAGTTATGAAATGAAATACACCAACAACCAATTGAATGAAGTAAAATGGTACCGCCACCACACCGCAGGAGACAGCATACTTGAAAGGAAAATGGAGTTATTTTACAGGCCTGATGGAAACCTGTCTATGTATAAAAATTATATGCGTACGCCTGGTGCTGAACCTGCATTGGTGCAGACCGTAATATTCACCAACTATGATAACGGAAAAAACGTAGACGATTTTTATTTGTATAAAAGCTTCTTTGAAGACCTTCTCTACCTGCCGCAAGTGAAATTGCAGAAAAACAATCCCGGCATGGTCAGGATACTCGGCGATCAGAATGATTTTGAGATAGAATATGTGTACACATACCAGGATGGCTTGCCAGTTCAAAAGAAGGGTACCTTTCGGCAAACGAGAGGAAATGGTCCTGGAGGCATAACCCATCTCTTGACCACCTATACCTATTACTAATTGAGTTTTAAATTTAAGATGACTCTATAAACAAAGAGCCCTGGCATATACCAGGGGCTCTTGATATTTTTTTATCCTGCTTACCTATTCAAGCCATCAGCATATGCCACGGCATTGGCAGCTTTCTTTTCCTTTACGGATACTTCAGTTTTATTTTTTTGTGATGAAGAAGTTTCTTCATGACTTCCTCCGGTACCATGCATTTGCGCAAGGGTAGGAGCCAATACCAACGAAACGATTGACATTAACTTGATCAAAATATTCATTGATGGACCAGAAGTATCTTTAAATGGATCACCCACCGTATCACCTGTTACAGAAGCTTTATGGGGCTCTGATTTTTTGTAGTACATCTCGCCATTTATTTCCACACCTTTTTCAAAGCTCTTCTTCGCATTATCCCATGCACCACCAGCGTTGTTCTGGAACATTCCCATCAACACACCACTTACAGTAGCACCAGCTAAGAATCCGCCTAATGCTTCAGGACCTAATAAAAACCCAATGATGATTGGAGAAATGATCGCAATAGCACCGGGCAACATCATCTTCTTGATAGAAGCTTCGGTAGAGATCGCAACACATTTATCATATTCAGGCTTACCCGTTCCTTCCATGATGCCAGGGATCGATCTGAACTGCCTCCGTACTTCTTCTACCATGCTCATCGCAGCTTCACCTACCGCTCTTATCGCAAGTGATGAAAATATGAATGGTATCATTCCACCCACAAACAAAGAAGCCAGTACATCTGCTTTATAAATATCAATGCCTTCAATTCCTGCGACACCAACGAAGGCTGCGAACAATGCCAATGCGGTCAATGCTGCAGAAGCGATTGCGAAACCTTTACCGGTTGCAGCAGTGGTATTACCAACAGCATCAAGTGTATCGGTTTTCTCTCTTACTTCTTTTGGAAGTTCACTCATCTCAGCGATACCACCTGCATTATCAGCAATAGGACCAAATGCATCTATAGCCAATTGCATTGCTGTGGTAGCCATCATACCTGCAGCAGCGATCGCCACACCGTATAACCCTGCGAAATAATATGAACCGTAAATACCTCCGGCCAATACTAATATCGGTAACAATGTACTTTCCATACCCACAGCCAAACCTCCGATAACGTTGGTGGCATGACCGGTTCCTGATTGGCGAACGATTGAATTTACCGGGCGTTTACCCATTGCTGTGTAGTATTCAGTGATGATACTCATTAAAGTACCTACTACCAATCCAACAACGATAGCGTAAAACACATCCATCTTTTCAAACTCAAAACCACGAAGGGTCATGGTTCCATCAGGAAGAATATAATCAACTAAGAAGTATGAAGCGATCGCAGTTAAGATGATGCTTCCCCAGTTACCCATGTTCAATGCTTTCTGAACAATGGCAGTATTGATACCTGCGCTGTCACTGATGCGTACGAACCATGTTCCTACGATAGAGAATAATATTCCTACGCCGGCAATAAGCATCGGTAATAATATTGGAGAGAATCCGCTATACCCATCATTTAAAGCACCGGCACCATCTGTTACTTCATGACCCAATACTATGGTTGCAAGTACTGTAGCTACATAAGAACCAAAAAGATCGGCACCCATTCCGGCAACGTCACCTACGTTATCACCAACGTTATCGGCTATGGTGGCAGGGTTTCTAGGATCATCTTCAGGTATACCCGCCTCAACTTTACCTACCAGGTCAGCACCCACGTCAGCAGCCTTTGTATAGATACCACCGCCCACTCTTGCAAACAATGCAATACTCTCAGCACCTAATGAAAACCCGGTAAGTACTTCGATAGCTGTGGTCACTTCTCTTTCAGTAGCCACTACATCCGGAGCAAACATTTTTATCAATACAATGAATAGTCCACCTAAACCTAATACAGCTAATCCTGCAACACCCATTCCCATCACAGCTCCTCCCGTAAAAGAAACATTCAATGCTTTGGAAAGAGAAGTTCTCGCTGCATGTGCCGTACGAACGTTGGCTTTGGTTGCAGCTCTCATTCCTATATATCCGGCAAAAGCGCTGAAGAATGCACCCATAACGAAAGCTACAGCAATTGTCCAGTGTGATTCAGGGTTGCTGTAACCCATGTATCCTAAAAGAATTCCTACGATGATCACAAAATAGGTGAGGATCTTCCATTCAGCTCTGAGGAACGCCATAGCTCCTTCAGCGATATAATTACTGATCTCCTTCATCCTGTCAGTACCGGCATCCTGCTTAGATACCCATGCATACTTGATAAACGTGTAAATAAGTCCTACCAATCCCATGGCTGGCACTGCATAAAAAAGCACTTTGTCGTCCATAAGCAATCTATAATTTATATGAGGGTGGCAAAAATAGGGGAACAAAGCTTAAAAACGGCAGGAAACAGAAGCTAATTCAGTATAAAAACAACTAATATAACCATACTGGAAGTATAGTAATAAATCATTTCTGTTGAAGCTTTTTAAATGCCCTGCCTAAATATTTTGATACATCAGAAGCAAGAAGTGATTCTTTGGAATGATGAAGCAGAGCGATATCTGCGGCAAGTCCATGCAGGTACACGCCAAGCATTGCTGCGTGTTCCGCTGAATATTTTTGAGCAACGAATGCTGTGATGATACCGGTTAATGTATCACCCGAACCACCTTTAGCTAAGCCTGCATTACCTGTACTGTTGAAATATCCATTACCTCCTGATGCAATTAATGTATGATGACCTTTCAACACGATAACACTATTCATTTTTTGCGATACTTCAATTGCCTTATCAAATCTTTTAAACTCATTTTCCTGTTCACCAAATAACCTGTCAAATTCTTTTGGGTGAGGTGTGAGAATCGTATTGGCAGGAAGTTGCTGCAGGAAATCTTTATTTTCTGATAAAAGATTCAAGCCATCAGCATCTATCACTAACGGAATATTTGATTCAATAGCAGTGGTGAGCAGGTACAATGCAAATTCATTTGTTCCTAACCCGGGACCTATGCCAATTGCAGAAAACTTTGAAAGATCTGCTGCTGATAATTCTTTACCACTTATCGTCATCGCCTCAGGTAATCGCAAATTGAAAGCGGTGATCTCAGGCGAAAGTGTATGAACCGTTAATAACCCGACTCCACTTCTTAAACAAGCTTCAGCAGCTAATATTGCCGCACCTGTTTTGCCTTCGCTGCCGGCGATCAATAACGCATGACCAAATTTTCCTTTATGAGTGAATTCATTCCTGGGTTTATAAACTGGTCTTATATCCTGGTTTTGTATAAAAAATAAATTCGTTGTGATGTTTGCCTCAAATCCGGGATGAAGCTTTATATCCAAAACATGCACTTCTCCAAAACGGTCTGCATTCTCTGCAGTGACTAAACAAAGTTTCGCCAATTGGAAAGTGAGTGTATGATGCGCTTTGATAACAGGATGATGCTTTGAACTTTTATCTAAGAACATTCCGCTGGGCAGATCAATCGATATGATTGTTGCAGTTGACCGATTGATGTGTTGTACCAGTTCAGCAGTTATGCCTTCCAGGGGCCGATTCACGCCTGAGCCATATAACGCGTCGATCACCACATCATCCTTATCTATTGCAGGAAATAAAGCTTCTGATTGAATGAAGTGAATGTTGGTAGTGAGTTGATGCAATCGCTGTAAATTCATTTGAAAATCTGCTGTTCCCAAATGACCAAACTCAAGAATATAAATAGAAGGAGCAATGTCATTATCTATCAACTGCCTGGCTATGGCCAATCCATCACCACCATTGTTGCCCTTTCCGCAGAATATTTTGACGGGATTGTCAGCGAACTCTTTTTCCAGCAACCATTTAGTGCATTCCATCGCAGCTCTTTCCATCAGGTCAATGGAAGAGATGGGTTCATGCTGGATAGTAAATTGATCCCACTGGCGAATTTGCTCGGCGTTCAGAAGTTTCATGCCCAACGAAGGTAACCGCTAACCTGCAACCTGAAATCTACTTGCCTCCGGTTTGCGTAAGATCTTCTTCAGGAATATCCCCAATGGATTTAGAAAATACTGAAGCAAGATTTCTTGATTTGAACACTTGTGTATTATACCGGTTACTTAATATGATGACCGTAGCGGTATCTGAAGGAATTCGAGTAAAAATATTGCAGTTGCCATGCCACCAGCCGGTATGGTAAACGATCTTACTGCTGTCTTTTATAATAAGCCTCCATCCTAAACCATAGTTATGGATGCCTGGCTTTTCGTTACTGTAAGGCTGGTATGCTAATTCAGCAGTTTCCGGTTTAACGAATGTTCCGCTGTATAGCACTTTATCCCATGTAAGTAGGTCTCTTGCGGTGCTGAACACATTTTTATCACCATAGATCGCATCAAAATTGGTGAACTCGAATTTCTTATTGCCGGCAGTGTAGGATGGAGGACAATCATCAGCCACAGCCGAATGACAAACGTAAGTATTGTACATGCCGAGTGGAGTGAACACACTATCTCTCATATAATCCGGAAAAGATTGATTGGTGATTTTTTCAATGATGCCTGCCAGAAATACGTAATTGGTATTGCAATATTGAAAGCGTGTGTTAGGAATGTATTGCAATCTGGGTTTAGCGGTTAAGAAGAAATTGATAACGTCATTATTGCTGTAGATCAAATGCTTGTTTGATGTATTCATTACATACGCATAATTCGAAAGACCTGTTCTATGAGTAAGCAAACTTTTGATAGTAATGTTAGCGTAAGGAAATGAAGGATAATACTTGTTCACATTATCTTCTAACGATAACCTTCCTTGCTCCATCAGCTTTAAAACCGTCATCGCGGTGAAGGTCTTTGAAACAGAAGCAATATGGAAAGCCGTGTTTGAATTGATCTGTTCTTTTGTGCTGAAATCAGCCATGCCGTTGTATTTCTCCAATAAAACCTCTCCATTCTTCGCTATCAAAATAGTACCGTTGAAATTATTGCTGAGAAATCCTTTGTATAATGCAGTGGCTTTTTGCCTGTATGCTTCCTTCTCATTCTCACTCAATGATCTGAACTTCGCCTGCACAACAGGTTCACTGGCTTGTGGCCTTGTAGGATGAACAGTATTGTTCTTGCATGATGTTTCAATCGTAACAAAAAGAAATATCAGAACTATTGCTTTCATTTCACCTTGGTTTCATCTTTTGATTCTAGTCCGCTCTCTATACTTCCAAATAGATGCCAATTAGCTACCACGCTTTTCTTTGAGTTAAAGAGTTAAATAACAATTATTTTCGCCTGTAATGAGCAAGCAATCAATAGGAACGAGTTACCCCAAGGAAAAGATCAACATTCTCTTCCTTGAAAACATCAGCGATAAGGCTGTGCAATTATTTCAACAGCACGGCTATATCAATATTAAGCGGCTGAAAGGAGCACTCAGTGAAAATGAATTGATTAAGGAGATAAAAGATGTGCATCTGCTGGGTATTCGTTCCAAAACACACATAACCCCTGCAGTATTGGATGCTGCGAAAAAATTACAGGCTATTGGTTGTTTTTGCATTGGTGTGAACCAGGTGAATTTGAAAACTGCTACCAAAAAAGGTATTGTTGTTTTTAATGCACCTTATAGTAATACGAGGAGTGTTGCAGAACTAGTGATCGGGGCGGCGATCATGTTGATCAGGCGAATTCCTGATAAAAATAAAGCAGCGCATGAAGGTATCTGGTTGAAAGAAGCTACGGGTAGTTATGAATTAAGAGGAAAGACTTTAGGACTGATCGGCTATGGCAATATTGGTTCGCAGGTTTCTATCCTTGCAGAGTCGCTCGGCATGAAGATCCTGTACTACGATGTAGAAACAAAACTTCCATTAGGAAATGCAATCGATGCAAAATCTTTAAAGGATGTTTTGAATAAAAGCGACATCGTTTCACTGCATGTTCCCGAAACACCACAAACAAAGAATCTCATCAACAGGAATAATATCAAGCATCTTAAGAAAGGTGCTATACTCATCAATTATGCAAGGGGAGAGGTGGTAGATCTGAAAGCACTGGCATCGGCTATTAAAGAAGGACACATTGCTGGAGCTGCAGTAGATGTTTTTCCCTGGGAGCCGGAAAAGAATGGTGACAGCTTTGAAACACCACTCCAGGGAATAAGTAATGTCTTGCTCACACCACATATTGGCGGATCAACTGAAGAAGCGCAACAAAACATTGGTGAAGATGTAAGCGTTAAGCTTTTCAACTACCTGGAAAAAGGAATTACCACAGGATCGCATACTGTACCGCCATTAGCATTGCCGCCGGTGGAAGGTGCACATCGTATACTGCACATTCATAATAACGTACCCGGTGTATTGAGTGCAATCAATACCTCGCTTGCAAAAAACAACATCAATATCGTTGGCCAGTATTTGAAGACAAATGAGGAGATCGGCTACGTGGTATTGGATGTAGACAAGAAGCTCTCTAATAAAGCCCTTGAATTATTAAGAGAAGTAAGGGAGACAATCAAAGTAAGAATGCTATACTAACCTACACGATGAGAGCTGCATTGATCAAGTTGCATATTGCTGTATTTCTCTGGGGGTTTACAGGAGTATTAGGCAGAGCCATTAGTTTAAATGAAGGGTTATTGGTTTGGTGGAGACTCCTGATCACCGTTATCTCTCTCTGGATATTATTTTATTCACTGGGTTGGATAAGAAGAATTAAAAGAAAAGATTTTATCAGGATCGCTGCGATCGGAACAATACAGGCGTTGCACTGGCTCACTTTCTACGGTAGTATCAAATATGCCAACGTATCTGTTGCGCTTACCTGCCTGGCAACCTCAGGATTATTGTCGGCGATTATAGAACCTCTGTTCTTTAAACGAAGGATCAATCCTGTAGAAGTGATATTGGGTCTATTCGCTTTGGCAGGCATAGGCGTAATCTATTACACCAATCTCAATTTCTCGGTCGGCATTTATATAGGATTGATATCCGCTTTGCTCACCGTTTTTGTCTCGGTAAGCAATAAAAAAATGCTGAGTGGCTACGATCCTCAGGCGATATGTTTATACCAGCTATCGGGAGGCTTCATCGGACTTTCCGTTTTGATGCCGTTATATATGTACCTGTTTCCAGCAGAGCAATCCATTCCGCAAGGGTATGACTGGCTTTGGCTGATCGTATTAAGCTGGGTATGTACCATCTTCACTTTCATTCTATATATACAATCTTTAGTAAAGATCAGTGCGTTTACTATGAACTTAACGCTCACACTTGAGCCGGTGTATGGTATTATACTTGCATTTGCTTTATACCAGGAAAACAATGATCTAAGTAAATACTTCTACATTGGTTTTGCATTGATATTGATTGCCGTGATATTCCAGATGCTTCGCTTGATGCGTAGATCCAAACCTTCTGCCTTGTAAAATACCGCCCTCAAGGTATCATGTTGAAAATTGGAGATGATAGTTTTGACAAAACTGATCTTATGGCTAAACTACTGCTGTTGATAATAACCTTATTTTTCTCTGTTCAATCATTCGCACAATTAAAGGAAAAGCTGAAAGGGGAGTGGACAGTAAGGAGTGCAGATTCAAAAGAAAAGAAGACGATAGAATTCAAATTTGATTCAAAGGGTGACCATATCATTATCAGTACCAGGAAAAAAGGTTCTTCAAGTTCCGCTAAAAATAAGGTAATCATTTCTGAAGCAAGTTCAACTATCACCTACTTCGAGTTCGACAGTAATTTCAATTTCTCAGGTATCAGCCACCAATGCACATTCATAAGTGATGATGTGCTCGAATTAAAAAATAAGGATACAAACGAGATACTCACTTTAGATCGAAAGAAGTAGCGAATGTGCAATCCAACCTGTAACCTGCAACTTGCAACCTGCCTCTTAACCCTACGCCTGCGTTGTGATATATCTAACCAGGCTTCTTTTCGCCACCGGTAATAAACTTTCTTCCAAAGGGTAGCTCAACTCTGTTTCTATAGCATAAACTGCCGGGTTAGGCAGATCTGTTTTATTCCTGATCAATTCTGCTTTGATATTTTCATAAGAATTAGCGATCGTTCTTTGCCATACATCTACAAAATCGGTCTTTATGCTACGATACTTTTCATCATGCTTTTCGAAAATGCTCAATCGGTATTGATATACCCACGTATTCCTTGCAGCGCCTTCACACAAAAAGAAATAACCTTCCACGCTCTCTAAAGGAATGATGCCTACAGGAGAGATCGATATTTTCTCTTCAATAAATTCATATATCTCCGAGCCATCTTTGATAGTTGCCTGCATTTTGCCTGCGGAATAATGAATGATCTCTTCCAGTTCTTCCATCAGCTCATCATCTTGTATCATCTCTTCATACAATAGCTGCAGTTTTTCTATTTGCAAACCGGTAAGCTTCTTTGGAAATTGTTCCTGTAAAAAACGTTTGTTCTCCCTGAAGGCAACGATATTATTATAATGAAAGATCACGTCTGCAAGCTGCGGGTACAGCTTATTTTCATTAAAGTATTTGTTGATCTCCTGTAAATATGCCAGCAGCGTATATTTCTTCAATTCAAAATCGATATAGCCATCTGCAAACCAGGTTTCGGATAATGTCTTCATACATCTCTCGTTTGGATTCCAACCTTAATTTACGATCTAACTGTTGAAAAATCCTTGCCAGATTTATCCAGATATGTGAATTAACAAAGTGGAGAGAAGCCCATAGGCCATTGTCCATTGTACTGTACGTGGCTATCAACTATGAACTATGGTCTCAGACAATGGTCTAGTCTAATCCAACGTGAACAGGAGAGAGGTTTGCAGGTAATTCTTTTTTGTACTGTTACCTGTTAAGCGATAATCGAATTGATTCAACCAACCTGCCTGTAAAGTAAAAAGGTCAGTAAAGGCGTATCCTACGACGGCAAAAAATCGATTTCGTTCAAAATAAGGTGGGTTGTCGGTAAGAAAGATTTCGTTAGCGATGGAAGTAAACACTGCACCTTTTTCAACTTTCGGTTTGTTTAAAGGGATAGTGATGTTTAGCCTGTAGCGAAATCTGTTTCTGTAATCATCATTTATCCATCGCTGTTCAGCTCTGTAACGGTGCTCAATTTCAACACGGTTGATCTCGTTAGTGAAAGTGAACTGCTGCCAAAACCGGAATTCACTTTGGATAACCGAGTCGAAGTTGTCGGTAGGATCATAAGTGACATATTGACCTGCGGCGACTATTATGGAAAACGATTTATGCACGTTATAACCAACGCCACCTTTGTATTCGTGGTAAAAAAAATCATTATACAATTTTTGACTCCTGCCCTGAAGTTCCCCGAACGCAAACCATTTTTCGTTGAAGTTTTTTTTAACGTTCAGAACATTCCACGTACCCAATCCAGCTGTTTGTGAAGAGGCCACGGAGAATATCAACATTGAGACCAGCGCTGTCCAAAATTTATTATGCATATAACCTACAAATAAAACGCCTTCAATACAGCTGAAGGCGTTTTGAATATTATGAAATTATCAAATCTAAGACCATTCTCTATTCACATCCCATTTCTCAAATTCTTTTGCCACTTCAGTAAGGAACGACGCACCTAAACTGCCATCGACGATCCTGTGATCGTAACTCATACTCAGGTACATCATATGACGGATACCTATCGTATCACCCTGGTCTGTTTCAATCACTACCGGGCGTTTTTTAATGGCGCCCACCGCCAATATCGCAACCTGGGGCTGGTTGATGATAGGGGTTCCCATTAAACTTCCGAAAGTACCCACGTTCGTCAACGTAAAAGTGCCGTTAGCGGTATCATCTGGTTTTAGTCTGCCGTTCCTGGCATTATCGGCCAATGTATTTACATTCTTGCTCAGACCAACAAGGTTCAACTGATCCGCATTCTTAATCACAGGAACAATAAGATTACCGCTTTTTAAAGCCGTAGCCATTCCGATATTGATATCTTTTTTAATAATGATCCTTTCTCCATCCACAGAGGCATTGATCATGGGGTTACGCTTGATCACTCTCACCAGGCATTCAATGAATAATGGAGTAAAAGTGATCTTAGTTCCTTCTCTCTTCTCAAAATCTTTCTTCACCCTGTCTCTCCATAACACCATATTGGTAACATCAGCTTCAACAAAACTGGTAACGTGCGGTGAGGTATGCTTGCTGTCCACCATATGTTTGGCGATCAGCTTACGCATCCTGTCCATTTCAATGATCTCTACATTACCTCCATAGGATAAACCTGCAGAAGTTTGTTCTTGTCTTATAGCTTCCTGCTTGGTTTCTTTTTCCGCATCCGTCGGTTGATTACTCACCGTTGACTGCTGGCCGCCGATTGCTGACCGCTGACTGCTCACCGCTGACACTTTCCCCGCCTTCTTATCCGCCACATACTGCAGTATATCTTTCTTCGTAACTCTTCCTTCGTTCCCTGTGCCGGGTATATTCTCCAGCTCACTCAGCGCAATGCCTTCACTGTTAGCAATATTCAATACGAGAGGAGAGTAGAATTTATTTCCGCTGCCGCCTTTCGGTGCAATCGTTTGAGTTGATTGAGGAACATACGGAACCTCTTCAACGGTCTTATCCGCCTGCGGCTGCGCTTCCCGCTGACCGCTCACCGCTGATTGCTGACCGCCACCCCCTGTTTCAATCCTCGCTATCACAGTCCCTATCGGCACTACATCATTCTCTTTAAACAATATTTCCGTTATCGTCCCTTCAGCCGTAGATGGCACTTCACTGTCAACCTTATCAGTTGCGATCTCTAAAACCGTCTCATCTTGTTTCACCTGGTCACCCACTCGCTTATGCCATTTAAGCACCGTGGCTTCCATAATGCTTTCGCCCATTTTAGGCATCACCAATTCAGCTATTGCCATACTTTTTGAATAAATTTTTTATGTTCCCGGCTGATCAATCCTTTCAGCGTCGTTGCGTCGCTACCGAATGTTCGGGACTTCATGTTCATGTTCGCTGACCGGGCAAAGAAAACAAGTTATCATATCACAAACAAATTCAATCGTTCATTAAGCACTCTGTCTTCAGCCGCAAAACTATACTTATCATTTCAATATCAACAGGCATTTTTCTGCTTGCATTGTATGCTGTACGTTTGCAGAAAATAAGCTATATGAAGAAACTAATACTAATTGCCTGCACTTTCATGGCAACAGCATCGTACGGCCAGCAATTCAGAGTCCCTGCTCCAAGTCCACTCCAAACCATCAGGCAGGATTTCGGAACGGGTAATATAGAATTAAGTTATGGTCGCCCTGGCGCAAAGAACCGTAAAATAATGGGTGACCTGGTTCCATTTGGAAAAGTTTGGAGAACAGGTGCAAACAGCGCGACTACACTTACATTCTCACAAGACGTAACAATAGGCGGCAAAGAACTAAAGGCAGGTAAATACGGTTTGGTATCCATTCCCGGTGAAGACAAATGGACATTGATCATCACGAAGGACCTGAACGTTACTTCTCCTTCAGCTTACAAACAGGAAAATGACATCGTTCGTGTAGATGCCAAAGTTTCAAAAATGGATGACAAAGTAGAAACCTTTACAATGCAGTTCGGTAATCTTACTAATAACAGCGTCGACTTGCAGATGATGTGGGAGAAAACGCTTGTATCTCTTCCTATTTCTACGAACACCGACGCAAGAGTAATGACGCAGATAGAAAATATTATGCTGAAAGACAATCGTCCATATTTTGATGCAGCTTCTTATTACTACGAAAACGGCAAAGACATGAAACAGGCCATGGAGTGGGTAAACAAGGCTATCGATAATTACAGTGGACCATACAAGCCGTTTTGGATGCATATGATGAAAGCAAGGATTGCTTTAAAATTGAATGATAAATCAACTGCTAAAGCGAGTGCTGAAAAAACACTGGAATTGGCAACACAGGAAAAGAACGATGACTACGTAAAAATTGCGACTGACTTCTTGAAATCACTTTAATATATCTCCGTTGAAAGTGCCGCGGCAATGCCGTGGCATTTTTGTTTCCGGCCTTCTTTGAACATTTGTCTTTATTTCTTTTTTCCTGTTAGTCTGTATGTTAAACATGGGCCGTATTCAAATTCGACCAGTGTTTCTTAGTTTCTATAAAAGGCATAATTTCCCATTTTTCAATTGTCTTTTATGATCAAATACCTGATGGTTGTATTCCTGGTATGCATTGTTGTTGAGACCAACGCCCAAACGGTGGTTAAAACTCCTGTGCCCAGTCCGCTGGAAATTATCGATGCCGACCTGGGCTTTACCAAAGTATCAGTTAATTATTCGAGGGTACTAAGAAAAAACAGGGTAATATTTGGAGAGGAGAATGCTTTATACCCTTATGATAAGCCATGGAGAACGGGAGCAAACAGGAGTACTCAGGTTACATTTAACGATGATGTGATAATACGCGGCAAAACAATTCCTGAAGGCACTTATGCGATCTATACCTGGCCGGGTAGATACTCCTGGGATATTGCGCTTTATTCCGATCTGAATCTTGCCGGGAACTTTGACAATTATAATCCGGCCAAAGAACTGCTGAAAATCACAGTTACTCCTGTGC
>JAEZDC010000021.1 GCA_023429825.1 Bacteroidota bacterium
GCTGAAACATCTGCACAAAACAATATCAGTGCAGTCGATAAAACGCTCAGATTCACAATTTTTCTTCTCATATCAATTCACTTGAAATATTAATAACAGTTAAACGCAATAGCGGGCAATTTTCTTGTTCCGCCAGGTCCAACAGCTTTAATTTCGTCAATAATTAACGAAGATCCTGGCTGAAGCCTGTTAATTATACGTTTAGATTCATCATTAAAATATGCGCCGCTATTCTCTGACACACCCGGAGCTTGAAGGAAACCTGCCCCGGTGGCATACACTACATAACTTACAACATCAAATTTTACGCCTTCGAAAACGAAGTCTTTTAACTCAGCTCTTACACCAGCCTGAGCTTTTAACTGGTTAACCGGAATTCTCCCGCCCTCAGATGCACCGATCATTGGCGTTGGCGGAGGTACATTCTTAACTCTGAATTTAAACGGGGTTACCTTACCATCAGCATTTACAGTTACAGTAGCTTCACCAACTCTTGATGGCTCAGCAATGTATTTACCGGCGCCCGTTTTGGCTAAAGAACCATTATCCAGTGATACTTTTACTTTTTCATCACCCACAGTTCCGCCTAACACAGTTAACGGGTTTTTTAACCCTATGTATAATACCTTAACCGCGTCAGCACTTACACTTGCCCCCGTTGGTGAACCTACGGTGTACTCTATCTTTTTTTCTACAGTTGCAGGAGTACCATCAGGTTTAATGAAAGTGATCTTTACATTTTTAGAATAAGAACCCGGACCGCCCACATTTGTTTTAAACTCAGCTACACCCTCAGCATTTAAGGAAACATTTGAACCATCCACTGCAACTGTAGGTTGCGCCTTCTTACTAAAGGCACCAACACCGGCGGTGATCACTAATTCTTGTCCTGGCATCAGGTATTGTGAGTTTGTACCCGCTAACGCTTTAAATTCATCATATACTACTTCCACCTCACCAACTTTTCTGTGGCAGAAATCAACTACCATAGCCTCAGAATTCCTGATATCATTCTGGAACTTACTTAAGATAGTGATAGCAGCGATCGTTGGTGTCATTCTAAAATATACAGATGAAAAATCTCTGTTCGCTGCATTCTGAACCTGCGCTTTATCGATCTCAGTATTAATTGGTAAAGCTTTCTCGAATGTGGATTTGATTTCAGGATGAATACCCAAAAGATTTTTCTTGAAATCATCTAACGCCTTCTTTAATTTTTCTCCTTCTTTATGCTCAACCATCATCCTGGTTGCTGCATCAAGGTTATCTTCCGCATAATGCTCAACCCCGCCTTCAACCTTTAATCCCGCTTCTTTCTTTAGTTGTTGCTTCATGCCTTCCAGTTGGTTGAAAAGCTGGTCAGCATAACGCTTAGCTTGTTCAGCCATGGGTAACCACTGTTTCGCCCTGTCGGCACTTGCAGGATCTTCTAATTTCTTTTCAAATGATTTGAAGATATCAGCATTTTTAGTTTCAATGGTAGCATTTGCTATCATCAAGCTTCTATCAACTACTTTAAAGGCATTCAGGATCTCTGATGAAATGTTCAGCGCTAACAGTGCTGTTAACACCAGGTACATCAGGTTGATCATCTTTTGCCGTGGCTCTTTAGGTAGTGCCATTTTTTATATGGAATTTTTTAAGTTTAGTGTTATTGTTTCTAAAGGCTTTTATCTACCCTGCATTGCGCTCAGCATATTACCGTAAACCTGGTTCAACCTGCTTAAGTTACCTGCTAATGCAGCAATTTGTTCTTTTGCTTTAGAAGCATCTTCAGCAGTTGAAGCCATCACCGAAGCAGCCTGGTTAAGCTTACCGTAGAACTGGTTCAAAGATTTTAAATGATTGTTGCTTTCCTGTAATTCCATTTCGTAAATGGTATTTAAAGACGAAAGATTCTTAGTCATAACCTGAACCTGCTCATGAAACTGTTTGGTACTGTCAGAAGCATTATTGAACGCCGCCATAGATGTTGCCGCATTTGTGTAGGCATCTTTTACTGAAGCTAACGCTGTAGCGGCCTCTCTCGTTTTAGCGGTAAAGTCATTAGTAGCCTGAACGGTATTTCCAATTTCTCCCAGATTTTCTACAGTATTGCCTAACTTCTGGAAACCGGCACTCAACTTTGCTAGGTTTGCAGGAGTAATATCAGCTTCGGCAAGCATTTTCTCCATTGTATTCAATGCAGGATTGCCTTTTTCTTTTTTCTTTTCTCCCACCAACACTTCATCCATGGAGGGATCTGATACTGCCGGAAAGTATAGATATAATAAGCCATATACAGTAAATACGATAGCCTCAGTGCCTAATCCTACAATAAGCATAAGATCAGCACCTTCCCAGTGTTGAAGCTTAAATAACGCACCGATAATTACAACCGCTGCAGCAATGGATACGAAAATATCTACTACTTTACTAATTTTTGAGGGGATTGCAACTGCCATGATGTGATGTGTTTTGTGTGTTTGTTTTATTGAATGTTGATTGGTTACTTATAGTTTATAAATACTAAGAGGGGAAGATTGGTTCCCCGCTTAACACAGTAAAATTTATTAAACTTTCAGTTCTATAAAATCTCTTCTTTTTTCTGTTACTTTCTACGCATTTGTGCAGGAAGGTCGATCACACAACGGAAACCGATGTAAGATTTGGCTGTATCCTGGTATTCATAGTTACGGGTGCTGGTTTGCAGAAAATACCCCACGTCTTTCCAGCTACCGCCACGGGTTACTTTACGCTTCATTCGTGGAGGATCAGTATCCTTTGCATTATAACGAACATCCGGGTTCATATCATGCTGAAAATTGTATGAACCTTCATAGAAATAAGACGATGTCCATTCTGCTACGTTTCCGGCCATATTATACAACCCGAAATCGTTTGGCCAATATGCATCGGCTCTTACGGTATAAAAGCCGCCATCTTCTGGATAGTTACCGCGTCCAGGTTTAAAATTAGCTAGTAAACATCCCTTCTTGTTTCTCATGTAATAGTTACCCCATGGATACATACTCTGGCTTCTTCCACCCCTCGCAGCATATTCCCACTCAGCTTCAGTTGGAAGGCGGAAATCGCTTTCAACAGCATATTTCTTTCTTTCCAACCAACTATTCAGGTGATGACTTCTCCACTGAGTAAATGCTACCGCTTGTTTCCAGCTTACGCCTACCACAGGATAATTACCAAAAGAAGGATGAGCAAAATAACGCTTTGTCATCGGCTCATTATAAGAATAAGAGAAGTCTCTCATCCAAACCAATGTATCTGGGTATATTTTTTCGTTGTAACGAACAATATATTTACTTCTTGGCTGACCTTTATTTTCTCTTTTTGCAGCTTCCTTCAAATCAAAATATTCGATTCTGTATTCTACTTTCTCTGGGTCAAGATCCATTCTTCCATATAACCTGTTGTCAGGAGCCAGGATCAATTTATTACTGATCTTCTCCAGGACAGACTTGTCATTATATTTAATCGTAGAAGCTTTCTTCCAATCGATTGCTGTATCGCCCGCAGGACCTACTTTATAAAATTGTAATTCAGTTGCGGCAATGGAGTCTCTTGTCCACCATACGAACTGGCGATATTCATTATTAGTGATCTCTGTAGCATCCATCCAGAACCCATTGATAGATACTTGTTTATTTCGCGCAGTAAAGTTGAAATTGATATCCTCATCGCTTGGCCCCATGTGGAAGGTTCCTGGAGGAATGTAAACCATTCCCAAAGGTTTACGGGCACTTTGTTTAGAACTTGGAGCTACACCATGCAATTGACCATCATCCGGTGTTCCTTTCACTTTTCCCTTCTTGCTACAGCTGGTCATTCCCACCAGAGCAGTCAAGGTTATTACAGCTAACAGTTGGCGTTTCATTCCTAATTTATATGATTGAATGGTAGTGGACAAATATAATGATACTTTTCAAGTAACCAATTCCCGTACTTTTTTTTAAGAAATGGTTAGAAATACATAAAAAAAGAAACGGGCATCAGTGCATTTTTATTGTGTTAAGAGCTTATTAAACCCTGAAACACTTAGTCTTGTTGCAATGATATCTGTCTTAAAAAATCTTCTGTTAATTCAATGGGTTGTAAACACGAGTAATTTTTGCAGAGGTAGATGAGAGTTTTCCCAGGGGTATCGCGATTTATCAAAAGTGGAAAGTTTTCATCACTTTTCTTATTCGCTTGCAGCACACGATTAGGTATATAATACGGTAGCAGTTCGTGCAATTTCATAACGCTATCTTCTCCTATGATCGCCACCTCGAATAAACCGTAAACCCTATCCTGCGCTTGCTGGGCCCAATTGGCAAAAGAGGTTGGATAACGAGTGATGACCTGTCTTAATGAATTGATCATAGCTACTGACCTCTCCTCCCATGCAGGTATGTCAAATATCTTAGCCAGGTATTTAAGATTAAAGGCCATCACAGAATTACCAGAAGGCGTAGCGCCATCATATATTTCTTTCTTCCTAACGATCACATCATTCTGCTCTTGGCTTGTAAAGAAGAATAGTGTTTCGGCCTCGTCGCTGAAATTTTCAATAATGTGTTCTGCTAAAACTCTTGCCTTATTAAGATAATCACTATTCGCCGTAACTTCCTGCAGATGTATATACGCCGATACCAGGTATGACAGGTCATCCAGGAAAGCCGGGATCCGAGCTTCTTTTTTATATGTATGATACCATTTAGCCGTTACACAAAGACGATGTTCAAGAAAAGCCATATTGGCTATCGCTAATTCAAGATAGTCCTCATTTAAAGTGGCCGCATAGGCATGAGACAGCCCGGTGTTCATTAGTGCATTCCAGCCCAGGAGGATCTTGTCATCTGTAAGAGGGCGGATTCTTTTGTCTCTTTCCTGCATTAATCTGTCCTTAGCAGTTAAAAGAAAATTATTTAATTCACCCGCAGGGAGATCAGCATCAGCTGCAAATTGCTCAACAGGCTTTCGTATCCTTAGGATATTTGAATGCTCCCAATTACCCTCCTCGCTAACATCATAAAAGTCACAAAACAAGTCGGCTTCCTTACCTAATATTTCGTTGATCTCTTTTCTGCTCCATGTATAGAATTTACCTTCCACCCCTTCACTATCGGCGTCTAAGGCAGAATAAAATCCTTTTTCATCATTCATCAGTTCCCGCCTGATGAAGGTGATGGTTTCAGCAATTGTTTGTTTATAGATGTCTTTTTGCGTAAGCTGGTATGCTTGTGATAAAACATTCACTAAAAGCGCATTATCATACAACATTTTCTCAAAATGAGGGGCAAGCCATTCTGCATCCGTACTATACCGGGCAAAACCTCCGCCGAGCTGATCGTATATTCCGCCATATATCATTTTATTTAAACTCAGCAAAGCCTGGTTTAAGCTTTCTTCATGTTTGGTAAAATGATAGTGCCTTAATAAATATTGTATTGAGAACGTTTGAGGAAATTTGGGTGCATTGCCAAACCCTCCCAGTTCTTTATCAGCCTGCTTTAGAATATTGATAGCGATGACGTCCAGGTCAGATTTCGATAAATCAGTTGAATTTTTTGCAACGCCAAACGCATTAGCATTTTGTAGGTGCGCAGTAAGATTCTCTGCCTGGCTCACTATCTCATGTTTTCTTTCTGTATAAGCCTCATTCACTCCGTGAAGTATTTCAGTCCAGCTAGCCCGGTTAAAAGCCCGCCGCGGCGGAAAATATGTTCCCCCGTAAAATGGCTTCCCTTCAGGTGTGAGAAACACATTTAATGGCCACCCTCCTTGTCCTGCCATCGCCTGCACCGCATCCATATATATATGGTCGACGTCAGGTCGCTCTTCCCGATCAACTTTGATATTGATGAAAAATTGATTCATGATGGAAGCAGTCTCTTCGTTCTCAAAACTCTCTCGCTCCATCACATGACACCAATGACATGCTGCGTAACCTATACTCACCAACACTGGCTTATCTTCAGCTTTTGCTCTCTCAAAAGCTTCTTGCCCCCAGGGATACCAGTCGACAGGGTTATGTGCATGTTGCAGTAAATAAGGACTGGTTTCATTGATCAATCTGTTGGACATAGTATTCAAAAGTAAAAATTCAAAACCCAAACACCAGCAGCTATCCGATTTTCACTTTTAACTTTTGAATTTTGACTTACCCCTATCTTTGGCAGCTTATAAAAGAATAGTAGTGAAAGGAAGAACAGTTGTATTCATCATCTTACTGATCATTTTTGCCGACCAGGCATTAAAGTTTTATATCAAGCTTAATTATTTCCAGGGAGAAGAGCACAAAATGATTGGGAATTGGTTCAGGCTGCATTTTGTAGAGAATGAAGGAATGGCCTGGGGCTGGAAGTTTGGTGGCGAGTTTGGAAAAATCGCTTTGACCTTATTCAGGTTAGTAGCAGTCATCTTTGGAGTGTATTACATTAATAAGATCATTAAGAAGAAGGAGCACAAAGGTTTTATTATATGTGCGGCATTGATCTTTGCCGGCGCATTGGGTAATTTAATAGATAGCCTTTTTTATGGAATGATCTTCAGCAACAGCGACCCCAACATTCAAAATGTAGCTAAGTTTTTACCTGAAGGGGGTGGATATGCAACTTTCCTGCATGGAAGAGTGGTGGATATGCTTTACTTCCCTATGATCGATGGAAGATTTCCGCAGTGGTTTCCTTTCTGGGGCGATGAAAGATTTGAATTCTTCAGGCCTGTATTCAATATAGCTGACGCCTCTATTTCAGTAGGCGTGATAATTATTCTCCTGTTCCAGAAGAAGTTCTTTGGTGAACACGACAAGAAAGACAATGTGATCGAAACCACAACTTCGGTGAAGGACGAGAATGTAGTACGGGCTTCCTGATCATTCTTCTACGTACACTCTCTTCACTCTCTGGCTTACTCCCGTAAGTATTTCATAAGCGATCGTATTGCTCCATCGGGCCACATCCTGCACTGGTATATGCTTGCCGAATATTTCTACTTCGTCTCCAATACTTGCATCTATCCCCGTCACATCTATCATCGTCATATCCATACACACATTACCAATGATGGGTGCAAAGTTTCCATTCACTAACATGCTGCCTGCACCATTACCAAGCTGACGGCTTAATCCATCTGCATAACCAATTCTCACAGTGGCGATCATACTATCCCGGGACACTATGCCTTTCCGGCTATAGCCAACCGTATCACCAGCTTTCACTTCACGCACTTGTGAAATGGTTGAACGAAGCGTAGCAACTGTCTGCAGTTGGTTTTGAATTTCATCAGAACTATCTACACCATACAACCCAATACCCAATCTCACCATATCATATTGTATATCGGGATGACGGTTGATAGCAGATGAATTACCCACATGTTTGATAAATGAATAACCAATGGCAGATTCAATTAGCTTACATGCTTCATCAAATAACTTCACCTGTTGTCTTGTGAACTCATCATGTTCAGGCGCATCACTTGCTACGAGATGTGTAAATACAGACCGAACTGCTATGCTGGTATTGTGGGAGAGATAGCTTGATAATTTATCTATGTCCTTCAGTTCAAAACCCAGTCGATGCATACCCGTATCGATCTTGATATGTACAGGGAATTGAGCAATACCTTGGCCTAATAAATATTCATGGAAGCTTTTCAGGATGTGCATCCCATATATCTCCGGCTCAAGGTTATATTGGATAAGCGTATCAAAACTTACATCATCCGCATTCATCACCATGATTGGCAAACTAATGCCCTCCTTACGCAACTCCACACCTTCGTCTGCATATGCAACAGCGAGGTAATCTACTTTTTGATATTGCAACATTCTCGCTACTTCCGCACTGCCACTGCCATAGCTGAAGGCTTTCACCATCGCCATTAATTTGGTTGACGGTCTTAGCAGTGATTGATATACTTTAAGATTATGCACCAATGCAGTGAGGTTAACTTCCATCACCGTTTGATGCACCTTCTGTTCTAACCACCTGCTGATCCTTTCAAACTCAAATATCCTTGCACCTTTCAGAAGTATATATTCATCCCTGAACTGGTGAGTGGTGTATCTGTCAAGAAGATGATCAAGATTATCGAAACAAATTACCTGGCCCTGGTACAACTTCCTGATAAGTTGTTTATTGGCGCTGATCTCTCTTCCTATCCCGATTAAACGGTTAATCTTTCTTTCCTGCATCTCGATGGCGAGCTGCTCGTAAAGCTTTGTTTTTTGAGCCGATGATTGAAGAAAATCAGAAATGATAACGGTCGTTTTGTTACTCCCTGCCTGCTGTTTTAAATAATCCAACGCTATAGATAATGAGTAAGGATCATTACTGTAACTATCATTGATGATGTACGAATTATTGATCGCCTTCTTCAGTTGCAGGCGCATTTCCACCTGCTGCAACTTTAAAATACGTTCAGAGATGATATCAGTTTTATAGCCCAGCAATAACATTACGCAACAACAGGTGATCGCATTTTCAATACTGGCTTCATCTGTAAACGGAACTATGAAATTTACCGGATAGGCATTGTAGCTAAGCCCAACTTCCGTTTGTTTATCTTGCTTAGAGATATTTTCAATTACAAAAGCATTTTCACCTGAATTCCCCCAGGTATATATAGTTGTTTCAAGCTGGCTTTCCAATACCTGTTGTTCTGCCAAAAGATCCTTTCGTCTTGTAATTACCTTCTCGCATTTTTCAAACAGCTTGAACTTCTCTGAAGATTTATGGAAGTGATCCATAAAGCCTTCGCTATGTGCTTCGCCAATATTTGTAAGCACACCTATAGTAGGTTGAATGATGCCTGCCAGTTTATCCATTTCATTCGGCAAAGAGATACCAGCTTCAAAAATGGCAAGTGTATGCGCTTCATTCATCTGCCATACACTCAAAGGCACACCGATCTGGGAATTATAACTTCTGGGACTGCGAACAGTATTATGGTCAGGTGAAAGCAGGTGATACAACCATTCCTTCACGATCGTTTTGCCGTTGCTGCCTGTGATACCGATCACAGGATAATTGAATTGCCTGCGATGATATGCTGCTAATTGCTGAAGCGTAAGCAACACATCTTCTACCTGCAAAAAATTAGAATCAGTATATTTTGAAAGATCGAATCCATGTTTAACAACAAAGTTCCTGATGCCTCTTTGATATACTTCAGCGATAAAGTCGTGACCATCTCTCCTCGGCCCCGATAAGGCGAAAAACAATGATCGTTCCGGAAAAACGATCTTACGGCTATCTACCAATAAATACTCAATGCTTGCATCTGTACCTATAACTGCTTTTGCGTCAAGCACAGAAGCGATATGACTGATGGTGTATTTCATTTACAAATCAATACTCCCGTCTTCTACTTTAGGTGGCACACCGGGTTTTTGATGTTTTATTGAATACCAGATAGCACCGGCAAGGCAAACAACGATCACTCCAAGCGATATTGCGATCATGGTACCCTTATCTATATAATCATGGATCAGATCTTCTGCAAGCATCTTCACACCAATAAATATTAACACGATGGCGATGCCCTGCGGCAGGTATTCAAATTTATCTACCGCACCTCTCAATAAAAAGAACAATGATCTCAATCCTAATACGGCAAAAATGTTTGAAGTATAGATTACTAATGGATCTGTAGAAATACCCATTACTGCGGGAATAGAATCTAAAGCAAAAACAAGATCAATGGCCGCCAGCATGATCACTACAACAAATAAGCTTGTATAAAAACGTTTCCCGTTTTGACGGATCACATATTTACCACCGCCATCGTTATTCACAAGCGGAAGTACTTTCTTCAAAAAGCGATAGATTTTACTGTCGTGCGGATCTTCTTCTTTTTCTGCATCAGCTTTAAACATTTTGTATCCCGTATAGACCAGGAATGCACCAAAGATGTACAATATCCAACCGAATTGTTGCACTAAGGCAACACCAACAGTAATAAAAATCACTCTGAATACGATTGCCATCATAATACCAATAAGCAATACTCTTGGTATGTACGTTTCTTTTACACCAAACGAACTAAAGATGAGAATGAACACAAAAATGTTATCTACACTTAAACTCCATTCCATTAAATAAGCACTGAGATATTCGAATGCAGAAACGCTTCCCTGCTCATACCAAACAAACCCGAAGAAGCCCATTCCCAGGCTCACCCAAAAAACCGTTTGCCATAACGCTTGCTTAATAGTAATGGTCTTATTCTTTTTACTAAGCAAACCCAGGTCAAAAACCAATGCAACTAATAAAACAGCTCCGAAAACAAGATAAGTGACAGCAGTATTAGACATCTTTAAAATTAAGTGAGCAAAGATAAAAGCTTACGCCGCATACCGACGTTTTCTTAGCCATTGCAGCAAAAAGCCCACCAACAAAATAAGCACAACAGGTAAACCAATGTTGACGAATAGCCAGGTAGATCGTTCTGCTTCTACTTTCTCCTGGTTAAGTAATCTAACCGTGAAAGTTTTATTGCGGCTTTCAAAAATACCGCTGGTGCCAGTAAGGTAGTCGATACTGTTTTGAAAAAAATCTTTATTGGCAAAAGTATAGCCAATGAACCTGTTCATACCGACTGGCATCGGCCCCTTCTGTGTCACTTCATTTAAGAATGCGTCCCCATCGCTTACCACGATCAACTTAGCATTAGGATTGGAGGCAGCTAAAAATTTATACCCTATCGCACTCAATGAATCAAGCTGTTGTTGTGGAAGCCTGTTGGCAAATAAGGATCGAAAACTACCCTCTGCTAAAACCGCAACCGGAATGTGCGGCTTATTAAATACACTGGCATCTTCAGCATATTGAAGACTATTAAAAGAGATAATAGCAGGAGAAGCAACAATCTTTCCATTAACAGACGTGGACAATAATATGGTGCGCTTTACGCCAGATGCCTGCACTGTATCTATCGAATTACCATACTTGATAAATACGGGATCCATGTTTTTTGAGATGGGATGATTCTTTCCTGTCACCAAAGGATAATACGGCCACTTCACATTTTGTAGCTGTGGCTTTCCACCGCTTTCTCCAACTACCATACTGATGTCTGTAGATTGATAATCCTGCACCAGGTCAGGATTGATGCGAATGCCATAGCGAAAAAGAAGGTCAGTAATATCTAACCCTTTATCGTATGCTAATGCACTTCCTTTTAACTGGAGGCTATCTAATGGCGCATCTACAATATCAGCAGCAAAGAATACAGTTCCTCCATGCATTAGGTATTGATCGATCTTGAGTTTATCCTCTTGTGTAAATTTTTCTTTTGGCTGCAGGATGATCAGGCACTTGTAATCGTTAGGAACAACCGAAACATTATCCAGGTTCACTGTATCCAACCGGTATTCCGATGCTAAAGTGGTGATCGCTTCTACTGCATCATATCCTAGTGATTGTCCATTACCCAATGCATAAGCGATCAACGGAACTTCCGTTCTTGTAGACTTCTCTATCGCATTCGAGAATTTATACTCTAGTAATGATTCTATATTAGTATAGAACATTTGCTCATCTGCATTATTCACTCCTTTAAGGAAATTGATTGCATAAATACCATTTCTCGACTTCACTACAGCCCCGGGCATCACTAATCGTTGTGTCTGGGCAGTGCCTTTACTTTCCTGCGCTACTTGTGTAAATGGTGTGATGCCATACCTACCCAATGAATCGATCATTTCGGCTTGCGCAGAATCATCATCGATCTCAAAAGGATTAATGTATTGTACGCTGATCTTTCCTTTGGCAATGTCACGGTACTGATCTAAAGTTTCATCTACGCTTTCCCGTACTTTTCTCAATCCCGCAGAAAGATCACCTGTTAAATAAACTTCTATCGTAACCGTCGTATCTAACGACTCTAATAAACTTTCTGTACTTTCTGTAAGCGAATATCTTTTCTCTTCAGTGAGGTCTACTCTCCCATTTATGTAAGAGGCAATGTAGATCACTACTGCAAAGGCTGATAGCAGGATCACCCACCAAAATCTATTATCTAATATCCGCTTCACTTCCTTTCTAAAATTTTACGTTGAGTGATAAATAAGAAAAGCACGATCAATGCAACAAAGTATATCATATCCCTGCTATAGATCACACCTCTGCTGACACTTTTATAATGAAAATTGATACCAAGCATATCAATGTAATAATCCGCACCTGCTGCAAAAACTGGTAGCTTACTCAAAGCCTCAAAGCCTGAATACAGGAGAAAGCAAACAAATGCTGCGGCAATAAAAGCGATCACGGTATTATTCGTGAAGCTGCTGGCACAAATACCGATAGCCGTATATACTCCACCAAGGAATATCAATCCAATGTAACTACCAATAGTACCCCCGATATCTATCCCAGCTTCACTACTTAATTGTTGTATTGAGAAAGGATAGATCAGTGTTGGCAACAATGCTGCAATTACAATCAGCCATGCACCAAAGAATTTACCCCAAACAATAGATGAGGATCGTATAGGCAATGTTCGAAGTAATTCAAATGTTCCGGTTTTATACTCATCAGCAATACTTCGCATGGTGATCGTTGGCACTAAAAACAACAAAACCCATGGAGCAAGATCAAAAAAGCTACTCAATGATGCGTACCCAAAATCAAATACGTTGGAATCGGGAAATACAAATAAGAACAGCCCGGTGAATAATAAAAAAATGATAAGCGCTAAATATCCGGTTAAACTGTTGAAGAATTGCTGCCATTCTTTTTTGCAGATCATCCACATGGTTCAAATCTACATTCTATATGATTAAAGAGAAGATAAAATTTTGATTGCCAGCTTAAACGGTTCTATTAAGCTTTTGTTGTGTCACTCTCTTGTACGTTCTTATCATTATTCAACAAAAAAGCCCCGTCTTTCAACGAGGCTTGCATAATTATTTTTAAGCATCCTATACCGCAAAACTTTCACCGCATCCGCAACTTCTGCTTGCATTCGGATTATCAAAATAAAATCCTTTGCCATTCAATCCACCGCTAAAATTCAATTCTGTATTTACTAAGTATAAAAAGCTCTTCAGGTCACAAACGAGTTTGATGCCTTTATCTTCAAACACCTGGTCCATTGGCTTGGCTTCATTATCGAAATCGAGCTTATAGCTCAGTCCGCTGCAACCACCACCCACAACGCTCACCCTTACAAAATAAGATGGATCGCTGCCAATACCAGCCTCATCCATCAGCTTCGTAAGCTGTGCCTTTGCAACATCACTTATATATATCCCATTTTCCGTAGCTACCATTTCGATCAATTTTAAATGTTGAATTTTAAATGTTTAATGGTTAAGTCCGATTAAACATTCATCATTAAACATTCAACATTACTTAGTGTCATTTCGATCAATTTTAAATGTTGAATTTTAAATGTTTAATGGTTTAGTCCGATTAAACATTCATCATTAAACATTCAACATTACTTAGTGTATTCTCTCCTCAAATTTCAACGCTTCCATTCCATTCTTCACTCTATAATCGTTGATCGCTGCTTTGATAGCGTCTTCGGCCAATACAGAGCAGTGGATCTTTACAGGAGGAAGATTCAACTCTTCAACGATCGCCATGTTATCAATTGCCAAAGCCTGGTCCACCGTTTTACCTTTGAGCCACTCTGTAGCAAGAGATGAAGATGCGATAGCAGAACCGCAACCGAATGTTTTGAACTTAGCGTCTTTGATTACACCTGAAGCTTCATCAACTTCGATCTGTAAACGCATTACGTCACCACACTCTGGAGCTCCCACTAAGCCAGTACCTACTGTTTTAGAAGCTTTGTCCAAAGTCCCTACGTTCTTAGGATTCTGGTAGTGATCAATAACTTTTTCTGAGTATGCCATGATAAAGAAATTTTTAATTATTAGTGTTTAATGTTGAATTGGCTTCCTGAGATGACTTGATAATTTTTGTGATTATCCTGATGATCTCATCAACCAATTCTTCCAATTCCGTATCTCTTTCAACAAGCTTTGATTCTGTAAGTAACATCAACCAATACTTTGTTTCTCTGATCTCCTTTGCAGCTATTGAAACTTTGGCTATAAATTCCTTTTTAGTCAATGCTGCCTGTGCCTCATTCAAATTAGCTCCAACTGATGTACCGCTGCGTAAAATCTGATCTGCGAGCACTCTGTTTTTCTTACTTAATTCTGTTGTTAGCCTGATAATCTTTAATCCTAATTGAAATGACTTCTCAAGAACAATATTTTTCTTTTCAACGTGCATCCCATTCAACATTAAAAATTAAACCTTCAACATTACTAATGATGTGCCCACTCAATAGTGTTCAGATCAATTCCTTCCTTATACATCTCCCAAAGCGGGCTCATTTCTCTTAACTTAAGAACTGTATTCCTGATCTGCTCGATCGTATAATCGATTTGCTCATCCGTAGTGAACCTTCCCAACCCGAAACGCAGCGAGCTGTGTGCCAGATCATCACCTAATCCTAGCGCTTTTAACACATAGCTTGGCTCAAGCGAAGCTGAAGTACATGCAGACCCAGAGCTCAAAGCGATATTCTTGTTGAAGCCCATCAATAAGCCTTCACCTTCAACGTATTTGAAAGAAATATTGCTCACGTGTGGTAAGCGGCTTTCTTTATTGCCGTTCAGGTAGGCTTCCTCAATTTCTAACAAAGCATTTTCTAATCTATCTCTCATTGCACTCAAACGCTTGGCTTCTTCGGCCATTTCCAATCTGGCTAATTCACAGGCTTTACCGAAACCAACGATACCCGGAACGTTCAACGTACCACTTCTCATTCCTCTTTCATGACCGCCACCGTCCATTTGGGCAGTAACTTTTACACGAGGATTCTTTCTTCTAACGTATAAAGCACCTATTCCTTTCGGACCATACATTTTATGAGCAGAGAATGCAGCCAGGTCAATACCATCTTTCTGAACATCTACCGGCACTTTACCTACTGCTTGTGTAGCATCAGTGAAAAACAAGATGCCTCTTTTCTTAGCAAGGGCACTGATCTCCTGCACAGGTTGTATCACACCGATCTCGTTATTGGCATACATGATCGCGATCAAGATCGTTGTGGGTTTGATCGCAGCTTCCAATTCAGCCATGTCGATCAATCCATCAGGCTTCACATCTAGGTAGGTAACTTCTCCACCAATTCTTTCAATGTGCTTGCAGGTATCTAACACAGCTTTGTGTTCTGTAGTGCAGGTAATGATGTGATTGCCTTTGCTGGCATACATCTCATATACACCTTTGATCGCAAGGTTATCGGCTTCAGTAGCGCCGGAAGTGAAGATGATCTCTTTAGGATCAGCGCCTATCAATTTCGCTACTTGCTCTCTTGCATAGTCAACCGCCTCTTCCGCTTCCCAGCCAAACGGATGGTTACGGCTGGCCGCGTTACCAAAATGCTCCAGGAAATACGGGGTCATTGCCTCCAGTACTCTGGGGTCCATGGGAGTAGTTGCGTTGTTATCTAAGTAAACCGGTAATTTCAACATAATATCGTAATTCTTTAATCTTTGTCAGGACGGCAAAAATACTGCAATCAAGGCTATAAATTTGAGGCGAATTAAGCCTTTAGCCTAATTTTCTCGAAATCGTAAAGCCATTGAATATCATGTTAAAACTAGAGCACATCGGTATTGCAGTGAAAGAACTGAAGACTTCAATCCCCCTATTTGAAAAACTGCTGAATACCCCCTGTTATAAAACAGAATTGGTTGAGACTGAAAACGTAAACACTGCTTTTTTTCAGAAAGGCGAAAGCAAGATAGAGCTGCTGGAAAGCACTACAAACGAAGGCGTGATCGCTAAATTCATTGAAAAGAAAAGCGAAGGCCTTCATCATCTTGCTTTTGAAGTCGACGATATAGAAGCAGAAATGGAGCGTTTGAAAGATCAAGGCTTTGTTTTATTGAATGATAAACCTAAGAAAGGTGCTGACAATAAGTTGGTTTGCTTTCTTCATCCCAAAGGGACGAATGGTGTGCTATGGGAATTATGCCAGGAGATCAGGTAAGGCTTTTTTTCATAAACGATCAATGCAACAGTATGGCTGAAGCATGCTTAAAGCATACCAAAGCCCTATCAAAGCCGTATCAAAGCCCTATCAAAGGCATGGATGGTGCATGAGGAATGCATGAGAAGTTGCTTTATCAACGATGTTGCAACCCAAGATTTTTACTTCGTAACTTACCTTCACATCACAAATTCAGCTATGTACAAGTTGCTCACCTTTGCTGCTACAGCATTCATCCTTTCGTTTAGTTGCCAGTCTACCGAAAAGAAGATCAATGCTTCATCTTCACAAACAGCAGATGCGAATACCGATGCATTGAACGCCAAATACAATCTTGACAAGATCTCTCTGCCGGAAGGTTTTTCGATCTCTGTTTATGCTGAAGTGCCCAATGCAAGAAGCATGTGCTGGGGTGCAAAGGGAACTTTGTTTGTGGGTAATCGTGGTGAAGACAATGTGTACGCTGTTTCAGATAATAATAATGATGGAAAAGCCGACAGGGTGTATAAAATTGCATCGGGATTGAATATGCCGAACGGGGTTGCTTTTAAAGATGGCAGCTTATATGTTGCAGAAGTGAGCAGGATACTTCGCTATGATAACATTGAAGAGAAATTAGATAACCCACCCACACCTGTTGTTGTTACCGATAAGTACCCCACTAAAACACATCACGGTTGGAAGTTCATTGCGTTCGGTCCCGATGGAAAATTGTATGTGCCAGTAGGTGCACCGTGTAATGTGTGCGAAGAAAAGGACAAAGTATTCTCCAGCATCACTACCATAAATCCTGATGGCAGCGGAATTGAAGTATTTGCGCATGGTGTAAGAAATACTGTTGGCTTCGCATGGCATCCGGATACAAAAGAGTTATGGTTTACTGATAATGGAAGAGATATGTTGGGTGATAACCTTCCCGGTGATGAGTTGAACCATGCACCAAAAAAAGATATTCATTTTGGATTTCCATATTGCCACCAGGGCAATACTTTAGATCCACAGTTTGGTAATGGAAAGAACTGTAACAGTTATGTATCGCCTGCTAAAGTTTTAGATCCTCACGTTGCCGCATTGGGAATGCGGTTTTATACAGGTAATCAATTTCCGGCTGAATATCACAAACAAATTTTCATTGCAGAACATGGCAGTTGGAATAGGAGCAATGCCATCGGGTATCGTGTGATGCTTGTCACCCTGAACGGAAATACTGTCACGTCAAACAAACCTTTTGCAGAAGGATGGCTGCAAGGAAATGGTAAAGTTTTAGGTCGTCCCGTTGACATCGAGATGATGAAAGACGGATCAATACTGGTGAGCGATGATTATGCGGGGGCTATCTACAAAATATCGTATAAAGGAAAATAATTGCAACTCAGCTTGTTCAGTAATGAACCAAACGCACAAGAGTGCGACGCAACAGGCGATGCCTTCTGCACTGAGGCTGGCCACATAAAAATTCTTCTAACAAAGTTTTATTTCAGCATTGTTAAGCATGTAAATGCTAACTAAACGTAGCATGTATATTGACGCTCTAAGAGCAAAATCAAGGAGACATACTATGAAACGTTTGTGGCTTTTAATGGTACCCTTTGTGCTGTTTATGGCTGCATGTAGCAGTACAAACATTACCAACAGTTGGAAGGACGAAAATGTATCAGCATCTAACCTAAAAAAAGTGATGGTGCTGGCGATGTTGCCTGAGAAGCAAAGAACACTGAGGCAACAAATGGAAGATGAAATGGTGGATGACTTGCGCAAGCAGGGCTATGCTGCCGTGAGTTCAATGGAAGAATTTGGACCAAAAGCATTTAACGGGTTGAAAGAAAAGGAAGTAATGAATGAATTGAGTAACAGCAATATTGATGGTGTGATCACTATCGGTTTGCTGGATACGGAACAGGAGGAAATATATAAACCGGGCGATGTGCGCTATGAACCCGTTACTTTTTACAACCGGTTCTATCGCAGGTTCCAGACGTATTATCAAAGAGTGTATACGCCGGGATACTATGAGCGATCAACCAGTTATTTCTTTGAAACGAATTTGCATGATGTAAGAAACAACAAGTTGTTGTACTCTGCACAATCGCAATCTTTCTCTCCTTCAAGCGCATCGCAAATCGCTAATGAAGTGTCGAAAGCAGTGGTGAAGGATATGCAAAAGAAAAACATTTTGAGTAGCTCGGTAGCTAAGCATTTGAATTAATTCCTTCTTCCGTGAAAAAAGCTCTCGAAGATTTCGGGGGCTTTTTTGTGTATGCACTGAAAGAAGCGACTTCAATTTCAGTATTTTGGAAATTTACAGTTCAAGCTTTTCTACCGCAACCTGTGCAGCTGCCTGGCTGGCATCTTTCTTATTGAAACCTTTTCCTTCACAAACGGTTTCACCGTCGAGGATTATCGCGATGGTAAAGATCCTTCTACCTCCTTCCATTTTTTCTTCAATGGTTTCAAACTCAAGGGTACGGCCATTTTTACTTGCCCACCCGATCAACCGGTTTTTGAGATTGATATCAACCTGTTCAAGATCATCTACAAACATGTGCGGGATAACGATATGATTGAATACCCAGGTTCTCGTTTTTTTGTAACCCTTATCCAGGTACACGGCACCAACTACTGCCTCGAGTGTGTTACCGAATATCTGGCTGCTCTTAAGAGAATTGTCAAACTTGTTGTACAGCGTAATCTTTTTCAATCCCATCTTTAAAGCAATATCATTCAACTGCTGGCGATTCACCATCTTACTTCGCATCTCGGTGAGAAAGCCTTCGCCTTTATAAGGATATCTTTTAAAAAGATAGTCGGCTACAATAGCGCTTAACACCGCATCACCTAAATATTCCAACCGCTCATTGTTCTCATCAGGTGTTTCCTTAATGGAACGGTGACTTAATGCAGTCTGGTACAAAAGCAAATTGCCAGGCTTTATACCCAGCACATTGCGGATCTGTTTTTCAAACTGGCTGGACTTTTTAAAATACTGGGTGATCGATTTCACACCGTTAAGCTAAGAAATTAGATGGAATAATGTAGAAGCAATCATCAATGTATTTAAGCATATTGTTACAATGTTCAAATCGGCGGTTGCGATAAGATTATTTCTTTCTTGCGATAACCTTCTTTGCAGCTTCAATGATGTATGGGGTATCTAAACCATATTTCTTTAATAGCTCTACTGGCTTACCGCTTTCACCGAAAGTATCATTAGTACCAATGTATTCGATAGGGATAGGGAAATTCTTTGAAGCAACCTGTGCAATGCTATCACCTAAACCACCGATCACATTATGTTCCTCAACTGTTACTGCACATTTGGTTTTGGAAATAGATCTGATAACTGCTTCTGTATCGAGTGGTTTGATTGTATGGATATTAATCACTTCTACACTAATACCTTCTTCTTCCAGTAATCTTCCGGCTTCAATAGCCTTCCACACCATATGACCGCATGCAAAAATAGATACGTCAGTTCCTTCACTGAAATGTTGGGCTTTACCGATCACAAAATCGCTTCCATCTGTTGCGGTGAAGTTGGGCCATTTAGGACGACCAAATCGTAAATACACAGGACCTTGATATGAAGCGATGGCAATTGTGGCAGCCTTGGTTTGATTATAATCGCAAGGCACGATCACAGTCATGCCGGGTAGCATCTTCATCAATCCAATATCTTCCAGTATCTGGTGCGTGGCGCCATCTTCACCTAACGTTAGCCCTGCATGAGATGCGCATATTTTTACGTTCTTATTGCTATAGGCCACCGATTGGCGTATCTGGTCGTATACTCTCCCGGTGCTGAAGTTTGCGAACGTTGTAGTGTAAGGGATCTTACCGCCGATCGTAAGGCCGGCCCCGATACCGATCATGTTTGCTTCAGCAATACCGCATTGAATAAATCTTTCCGGGAATTCTTTGATGAATTTATTGAGTTTAAGCGAACCTGCGAGATCAGCAGTAAGGGCAACGACATTTGGATTTTGCTTTGCCACTTCATAGATACCATCACCAAAACCACCGCGGGTTTCCTGTTCATTTTGAATTTGAATGTTCTTTAGCATGCCAGCAGTTATTGGCTGCAAATGTAAAGCATCGGGTAAGGAGAAAATAAAATTAATTCAGTGCCGGGTCCTGGCTTCTTAATAACTGTTCATCGTCTTTGATCTTCAACTCCCATTTCCAGGCCGTATCCATCATCACTTTAATATCGTATTTGATATTCCACCCCAGCGTTTTTACAGCACGATCATTATTTGCATATACAGCTACTACATCACCCGGTCTTCTAGGCCCAACCACATAATTAAGTTTCACCCCACTCACTTCTTCAAATGCTGCGATGGCTTCGAATACGGTGATCCCATTACCGGTTCCAAGATTGAATATCTCACATTTGTTTTGATTTTTCTTTTGCTGCATGTACTGAATGGAAAGTGTATGAGCATTGGCAATATCAGAAACATGAATATAATCTCTTATGTTGCTGCCATCTCTTGTAGGATAATCACTTCCAAATACCTGCATCTGCGGCAGTTTACCGATAGCCGTTTGGGTAATGGCCGGAACAAGGTTGGCGGGTTTGCCTAAAGGTAGTTCGCCAATGTTTATTGATGGATGAGCACCCACCGGGTTAAAGTAGCGCAGTAGTATACATGTGGTACTGGATGTCCTCGCGAACTCAGTGACTATATCCTCTCCTATCTGCTTGGTAGCGCCATAAGGAGATTCGGCTTTTTTTGAAGGAGTCTTTTCTGTAACCGGTATTTCATCGGGGTTGCCATATACAGTGCAGGAAGAAGAGAAAACAAAATAAGGCACTTCAAACTCCTTTGCACATTTTAAAATATTGATGAGAGAAAAAATATTATTCTCAAAATACAACAAGGGTTTTTCTACACTTTCCCCTACAGCTTTGTATGCGGCAAAGTGAATGATACCTTCTATATCGGGGTTCTCCTGGAATACCGCAAGAGTGTCGTCAAAGTCCTTCAGATCAACTTTATAATTCTTGATTCTCTTATCCGTAATCTTATATATTCCTTCCAACAAATAATCTGTAGACCTGCTGTTATCATCGATAGATATTACATCAAATCCATTCTCAATGAGATCAACAATAGTATGTGAGCCTATATAACCGCATCCCCCCGTAACAAGAATCTTTGCCATTCAAAAAGTTTGAGGCGGCAAATTACTTAAATGACTTTAGAACATGCGGATAATCCAATAAAACAAAGCAGCCATTAATGCGGAAACAGGTATGGTTAATATCCACGCCCAAAGTAAGCTTACTGTAACGCCCCAACGCACTGCAGATAAACGCTTGGTGGCACCAACGCCTATGATAGAACCAGTGATAGTATGTGTTGTACTTACGGGAATACCTAAATGTTCAGTGACATATAATGTCACAGCCCCGGCTGTTTCAGCACTTACACCTTCAAGCGGAGTAACCTTGGTGATACGTGTACCCATCGTTTTTACGATCTTCCATCCACCGCTTAACGTACCCAGACCAATCATTAAAAAGCTGGTAAAAGGCACCCACCAATAGTCTTCTACGAAATGCCCAAATCGTTCCTTCGACTCCAGCGATGTATATGCTGTATTGCCTAACTGCATTTCATAATAAATAACTGCAGCGCCGATAATACCCATTACCTTCTGTGCATCATTACCACCATGGCCCAAGCTAAATGCCGCAGAGGAGGCAAGCTGTAATCTTTTGAACCATGTATCTGCCCGGTAGGGATTGGATCGTTTACACAGATGAACAATTAAAATGGTGATAAAGAAAGCGATGATCATCCCTACGAGAGGTGCACCAAAAATGAAAAGAAATGTAGGGATCACTTTTGCATAGTTGATCACATCCGTACCGTTTTCTGACAATCCTCCTGCATGCGCTAAAGCTGCGCCCATGAATCCGCCAAGTAATGTATGGGACGATGAGGAAGGAATACCAAACCACCATGTAAGCAGGTTCCAAATAATGGCAGCGATCAATCCCGCCAATATCACTTCGAGCGTAATGAAATTTTCATGCACCGATTTCGCAATAGTGTTACCGATCTTAAACTCGCCGATCCAATACTTTGAAATAAAATATGCAGCAAAGTTGAACACCGCAGCCCAGAGCACAGCCTGAAATGGTGTAAGTACTTTAGTAGAAACAATCGTAGCGATAGAATTGGCGGCATCATGAAAGCCGTTGATATAATCGAAAACAAGTGCTAAAACAATAATAACGATAAGCAGGGTAAACATAAAGGAATTTGAAAATCGTTTAATGTGCTAATTTGAAAATGAGTGAAAGCATTTTCAAATTTTCAAATTGTCACATTTTCAAATTAGTTAAGAGTATTTGATGATGATGGATTCTATTACATTGGCAGCATCTTCACATTTATCTGTAGCCACTTCCATTACCTGGTAGATCTCTCTTTTCTTGATCACTTCCTTAGCATCATTCTCATGCTGGAAAAGAATATCGATGCTCATATCAAAAATATCATCTGCCTGGTTTTCGATGCTGTTCACTTTTACCAAGGCTTCCGTCATCTTCCTCAGATTCTTCATATCTCTTAAACCATGTACCGCTATCTTGATCTCGGCAGAGCCAAGCTGTATCAGGTCTGCCAGCTTTTTGATACCTGTATCATTTGGATTTACTTTATAGAAGTTGATCTTCTTGGAGCAGGCAAAAATGTAATCGGCTATATCGTCCAGCGCAGACGCTAAATAGTGGATGTCTTCCCTGTCAAATGGTGTAATAAAATTCCTGCCGAGTTCTGTAAATATCTGGTGGGTACTGTCGTCGTTCTTATGTTCAAGATCTTCTATCTGCGAAATGTATGCAGATCTCCTGTCATAATCAGGCTCGTTCACCATTTTACACAAGAGAACACTCATCTCGTACACCCTGTCTGCCACATCTTCAAATAGGCCGTAGAATATCTTATTCTTTGGCATGAATAAACGTCCGATAGTATTAATACCCATAGTCTTAATTTGACGGCAAAAATATATTCCCGCTCATTACACTATGGTTTTGTACCACAATTGAGCCAATAATTAATAATAAGATAATATTAGCCGCCTGCTAAACAGTTGCTAAACACCTGAACTATTTCTTCTTTCTTGTGAGGCCTACTATCAATACAACCAGGAAGAATACGCCTAGTGTCAAATATAAAATGGCTTTACCCATAGTTTAAATTTTCGGAAAACTATAGATAAGCCATTTTAATTCAATACCCCTGTGTGGGTATTATTCTCAAACCAAATAAACCCTAGTACTGTCTCCTTATTCTGAAAGTACATTGAACAGTATGTACTATGCCTCCTGTTCCGGTAAACGAACCGCCAAAACTTCCGGCTATATAACCGCCAACAGATCCATATTCGGTTACAGTTACAGCAGCTGCATTAGGCACACCTGTACTGTCACTGAAAGTAGGGGTAGTAATACTGAGATAGCTCATCGGGTGAGTGCCAACAGTGTTACCGCCAAATGCGAACGAAATATTCTGTGCAGGAGATAATGAAAATCCATTTACCCCGGTCATAAGCAAGGTTGATCCCTGCGAAGCATTACCACCCATAATGGAATCCGGTGGAGCGGTCAATGAATATGCTACACCATTTACTGTATAATTAATGAATCGCTGGGTAGATACGCCGCAGGCGGAGATACTACCTAAACTATTATTACCTGCATTCACCGTAGCAGCAGTGGCCGAACTTTGCTGTGATGCAGATTCATCCACTATGTAATAAGAAATATTGGCTGTAGGTGTACAGTTCTGGAAAGTAACAGAGAAACTACCATTGGTGATCGCTTTACGATACACACGGAAATTGTTAAGTATCTCTATATAACCATTGGTCAATGGCGCATTACTACAGTCAACTGCTGTACCTGAAACAGTGATCGCTGATAAACCAGTGATGGTAATCGTGATATTACCGAGGTTATTATTTGAGTTAGCGGTATATGGACCGATATTCTGCGTATATACAGGGCCCGGGCAGTTGTAATTATTATGCACTTCCATGATCAAAGGCTGACCCGCAGGTACACCACCGGTGAAATAACCCGATGAATCCGTATAGCCATGTGCGCCTGTGTGCTGGCCATTTGCATTCTTAATGATCACATGAGCACCTTTCAATGGTTGATTATTCTGATCAACTAATGTAGCAGAAATGAATGCTCGTGTCGAAAAAGGAATATCGCAATTCCACCATGAGAAATGACTTACCTCGGCTAAATAAACATTACTGCTTTTTGTAGCAGTACCTTCCTGCTTCCATAAGCCCGTAGTCTCATCGAAGCTCCACAAAGCAATTGTTGTCGGGGCGGATCCATTCATTGAAGAAGGAATAGGGAACTTCAGCGAAGCTTTCTTCCCGGTGGCGATCTGTAGCTTTTCTCCACCAGTGCCTGATAGTTCAACGCCTAACATGCCATAACTCTGCATACCGGTCTCAGTATTGCTGGCATCGATGCCCCTTAGGTCGCCAGGCATTTGTTGATATAGATTCGGAGAAGATGGATCGATCCACGTCATGGCTACCTGCACACTACCCGTATACGCCGCACCTGAGCTTTGAACCACGGTTCCATTGGCAGGAAGCGTGATCGCACTACCATTACCTAAGTTGATGGTTCCTCCACCTGTACCACTGATGCTGCCCACATTCGTTTTAGGCGTCAGCTGCACTTCTACATAATGTTTATTGCCCTGGCGTGCAATAAAAGTTCGGCTGCCCTGAAAATATCCTGCCTTATCTACCTTGATAAAAGCTCTTTTGTCACTTAAAGAAGCATTCGTCAATACGAATTCACCGTTGACATCCGTAGTAGCTGTGGTAGTACCTGCACTCACGGTAGCGCCTTTCAACGGCTTGTTGTATTCATCCAGGATGCGACCTGTAACGTCTGCTGTAATATTAGTGGCAGGAGTAAGACCAGGACCCGGATCTACTGACCAGTCCAGCTCTCTTTTACAATTCGATAAAATGATGGTTAGTAATAAAAGAGATAGAAAACGAAAACTAGAGTTCATGTTGAAAATTTTGGGTTTAGATGCTCGAAGGTGGAGCTTCGTTGCCTGGGTGAAAAGATAAATCTGATGAACGGCACCAATCTTATTGTAGCGATAACCTGTACCTGGCCTCTGCTGTTCATCACCTTAAAAAGAGTGGCGAGGGTATATTTTGAAAGGCCGGAAGGACAGGACCTAAGATACCATCATCGAAATATAGCCGTCTGGCCAGCTTTCGAACATAGTAGGGGTACAGTGCAAACTCTCTTTCCAACTGCGTCCACCTCCTCATTCATTGCAAATGCCCTCTTTATCTTTGCGACCGTACCTACTTGTAAACAGTTGCGAACAGCGTTTCTTTTTGTAAAGAAGAATATCATAACCCTTATATTTAAAAACCAAAACGCTGCACATGAACGAACAGACCATTTCCATTACGCGATGGAATTTTGCTGAGAAGTCCCTCTTCCGTTTTTTCTTCATCTATTTTCTTTTATTCTTTTCCCCTATCGGGTGGCTGGGTGTAATACCGGGGATTAACTACCTGGTGGGATATTATTACCAGGCTAATGATTGGCTAATCCGTTTGGCGAATGCCCATCTTTTCCATATAAAAGACCAGTTGGTACCATTCAATGGAAGTGGTGATACTTCATTTGGCTGGGCACAGGTCAGTACTTTTCTTTTACTGAGCTTTGTGGGTGCGGGGATATGGTCAATACTGGACCGCAAACGTATAAACTACATCCGGTTAAGGTATTGGCTATGCCTTATCGTTCGATACCAGCTCATCATCACCTGTTGTAGCTACGGTTTTATCAAGCTCTTCAATTTGCAAATGCCTTTTCCTGCGTATAGCCAGCTGGCAACCCCTTTAGGCGACCTGTTGCCAATGCGGTTGTCATGGATGTTCCTGGGTTATTCTCATTTATACCAGGGATTCTCCGGTGCACTGGAAGTATTGGCAGCTATTTTCTTATTATTCAGGAGAACATCCACATTGGGAAGTTTAATGGCAGCAGGTGTTTTCCTGAACGTTGCCATGCTGAACCTTTCGTACGACATCCCTGTTAAAATATATTCTATCCATTCATTCCTGTTGTGCATGTTCTTGTTGATCATTGACCGCAAAAGATTGATGGCTTTCTTTGTATTGAACAGGACTGCAGAGCCGTCTCTTTTATATGAATATTCTCCATCTAAAAAATGGATGCGCTACTCAAAAACAGGTTTAAAATTGTTGATGATCTACCTGAGTTTCGGGTACAACATTTATGGCAGCGTAGAATGGTACCAGGCTGAAGCTTCCAAACGCCCCTTGCCGCCATTGCAGGCGGGATTGTATGACGTAGCTACCTATGTCTTGAATAAGGATACTTTACCACCATTACTTACGGATTCTACCAGGTGGTTAAACGTAGCCATAGAGAATGACGGCGGTGGAAGCATCAACACGATAGACACTGCATTCAGGGTACGATATAACAGGAGTTATTTTGCTTATGAGCCCGATACATCCCAACAGCTTATCCGATTTAAAAGAAATATGTATGCTGAGCCGTTGTTCAGTTTGCAATACCAAGTGATTGATAGCAATACCATCAGCCTGAAAGGTCTGCGCAACAAAGACAGTTTGTTTATTGTACTGAAGAAAAGCAAAAGGCATTTCCAGTTGGGAGAGAAACAATTTCATTGGTTGAGTGAGGCGAATAGGTAGAGGGCACAACACCGTACCGAGTGCAATCCAGTGAAAGTGCAATAATTATTTAGCCTGTATATTGCACAGCGCAAGAACGCAAACCAGATAGATTACGAGATATCTGTTTGACAATGTAACTTTCCACAATATTAATCGTAAACATACCGTACCGCCGAATCGTTACCCTAAATCATTAAAATGAAGATCATATTATCAATTAGTTTCTTACTGTTGTCTTTTATAGCTTTTTCGCAAAAGAATATCTCCAGGGAGCAAGCATATGCTGATATAGATTCGTTACAAGCTATAATGATGGAAGTTCATTACAATCCATTTTTATTCATAAAGGAAAGCGACTTTCATTCAAAAACGACTTCGCTGAAGAAAACGATAAAGGATTCTATTTCATTGAAAGATTTTACACTCCTGCTTTATAAAGTAACTGCGTTATTGAAAGATGGTCATACCTGCCCGGCATTCTCTCAACCGCAGTTCAGCGATGACCGAAAAAGGGAGATATTCTTTCCTTACAGCGTCGTAGTGCAAAATGGTTCGATCTATATACCTAAAACAACGTCAATGATGTCAGGAATTCCTGCAGGTGTAAGAATCACTGCGATCAATGGCAGGGATATATCAGGTCTTGCAGCCAACATGGATAAGTTTATTGGTGGCAATGCGCCGTATGCAAGGGAGTTGGCCACTAAATTGTTCCCGTATTTTCTCTATCTGAATGATCTTACTGCGCCGTTCACAGTATCATATACAGATGATAAAAACAAGGGAACTAAAACAATAGAAAAAGGGCTGAACTACCGGAATGCATTGGCTGTAACTCTCCCCGGTATTTTGAAGAGCTATGACTTCGATATCCTCAATAACAAACTGGGATACCTTGATTTCAGATCCATGAATGGTAATCTCAACGAAGTAGATAAATATTTCGACTCTTGCATTACCCTTTTGAAAACAAAAAATATTAATACGTTGGCGATCGACTTAAGAAAAAATACCGGGGGCGACTCTAAGTTTGGTGACCTGTTGATCAGTTATTTCTACACCGGTAACTATGCACTTATGGGTGGAAGAAAATGGAAGATCAGCCAACGGTATAAAGATCATATTGGCAGTAAAGGTAATCCCAATTACCTTGAAAAGGAGAATGGTACCATTTTGGAATCAGGTGATTGCAAACCGCATAAACCAAAATTTATTAACGATAATGTGTATGGTGGCAAAGTATATCTCATTACAGGTCCGCTCACGTTTTCCAGTGCAAACATGATAGCTGATGGCGTTAAACATTATAAGATATGCGAGATTATTGGCGAACCCACAGGAGAAAACACCAACGATTTCGGAGAAGTCATCACATTCACCTTGCCTAACAGCAAGCTGGTTATTCAAACCACCACTTCGTATGATATTGGCGCAGATTGTAATAGCAATATACAGCAACCGGTGATGCCTGATATCCTATTGAAGGCAACGCTCACTGACAAGATCAATGAAAGAGACGTGGTGTTAGACTATTTACTGAAACAGATAAAATAATTTGTAGCAGTAAGTCTTTTACAAAGGCCATGTATTAGTAGCACCTGCGTAACCTTCACTGATGCATAATGTTCCGAACGTACAAGTGAGTGACACAACAAGCGACGCCATAAAAAGCAAAAGCTTGCTTCATAAAAACCAGCTTTGCTAAAGAGAGATAATATCATCCATTCATTCGTCTTTTCTTGAAATCCCAAAACCCGATCACCAGGAACAACACTGCGTATCCCAGCGACAGCCAGTGTACCTTGTCTATTTGAGAGGTAAGTTCATCGAAATTGGGATATGCATGATGAGTATACGGAAAGTACTCAATGAAAGGGGGCTTTACCTGCAATGCCAATATGGTACCTGTAAACCAGCATGCAATACCTATGGCTATAGGAATAATAAAATTCCTGAACCGTAAACCCAACCAGAATTGTATGGCACTCAAACCCAGCAACGCCACATAACTATTGAAGAGCGTTAGCAATACTCTGCTTAGATGGTAAGGTTGGCTAAGTACATGCAGGGATGGGTTTGAGAAGTGCAGTACCAACACTACAAGCCACACGAATATATGATTGGCTACGAGAAAGATGATGATTAGCCGATGCACGCTGATAAACTTGGCGAAGAATACATTGAGTTTTGATTGCGGCGAAGTAAGTACCTGTTTCCAGGCATTGTTACGATACTCGATCTGCGGCAACAAAGTGCAGACGAGAATGATGAAGAAAGGAAATACCAGTCCGCCGGTCATCTGGAATTTCTGGATGAACATTCTGCTGAGTATGTCCGTTTGATCCCTGGTGGAGATGCCTTCATCCAGGAATATATCCAGCATAGACATAAAAGGTGCAAAGGCCGCAGCGGCAAGTGCTAAATAAAATGAGGATGTTTTTTTGCTCTTTAATATCTCGGAGCGTAATGATATAAGCAGGTTCATGATTGTACAGTAGTAAGGTCAATAAATAATTGTTCCAGGTCATTCTTCTTTGGTTGCAGCAGGTACACTTCAAGATCGTTTTGGATCAAGCGCTTTTGAATAGCAGCGACCTGCTTTTGATCGTGCAAGGCAACGGCAACGGTATCGCCTTCCATCTCTGCATCATAATCGTTGAGCAATGTTATTGCAGCATTGTTGTCTGAAGTGTTGATCAGGAGTTTCGCACCTTTCTGCTGGAAGAGATGTAGTTCATTCAATGTGCCCTGGAATATCATTTTTCCTTTGAAGATGATACCCACGTGGCTCGCCATCTTTTCTACTTCACTCAGCAAATGGCTGGAGATAACGATGGTCATGCCATGATCTTTATTCAGTTTCTTGATGAGACCTCTCAGTTCGATGATACCTGCTGGATCGAGGCCGTTGGAAGGCTCATCTAAGATCAGTAGCTCAGGATTGGGCAACAATGCTAACGCAATAGACAAACGTTGCTTCATACCCAGCGAGAATTTCTTTGCGATCTTCCTACCAGTGTCAGTAAGTCCAACGATCTCTAATACTTGATCTATTCTTTTTTTGGATACGCCATACACCTGCCTGTATATCTCCAGGTTTTCTTTAGCGGTTAGATGGCCGTATAAGGAAGGCGACTCGATCAAAGAACCGATCTTCTTCAAAATATTGATGCGGTTCTCATGCAGGTGCTGACCGAATATTTCTATATCACCTTGTTGTTTATTCAGAAGACCAAGTAATAAACTCAGCGTAGTTGTTTTACCGGAGCCGTTCGGACCGAGGAATCCGTAGATACTGCCTTTTTCTACCTGTAAGGTGATATCCGATAATGTCTTTGCATCACGGGCATACTGGTACGATAGCCCGGAGGTTTTAATGATGAACGGGTTGTTCATTGCAAGTTATGGTTGAAGGTTTCGGGAGCCCGGTCAAAATATTATTGAAGGATTCTATTGGTATTCCAATATCGGATGGAAGATACTAAAGCAGGTGTTACATAGTACCTACACCTGTGTTGGATTGATAAAGGGTTGCAGCCATGTGTAAGCGGTTCAGGAAATTTTATAAGCTATTGAGTATGTTTCTGAACTCTCCATAGGATCTTCTATTTCATCGAGAGACAGTGAATGGGGTTATATGGATTTCGTAGATCGCAGGGTTGTGCTGGAAATAAATACTTCTAAGCTTCCTTAACATTTATTTCGAAAACCGTTAAACTTCTGTAACGTTACAGAGTCAATGCACTTTTAAACCTAGCTCACATGGTAGTAACTACCCAAATGAAGAACCAGCATCTTCTTTGGCGTGCCGGTTTTGGCGCTGCTGCAGAAGATATCGCCACACTTTCTAAAAGCTCTCCCAAAGACACTTATGCTTTACTTGAAAAGACCTCGGCGAAAAAGCCTGAATACTTCGATGTTGCTGATAATAGCATCAAAGGAATTTTTATGGGCATCAGTGATGTGGTGAAGATGGAAGAACTGCGGAAAAATGGCCTGGATAATGAAACAAAAAGAAAGATCCGCAATCAAAGTCGCGAAGACCTGAAGAGCCTTAACCTCCGCTGGCTGGATGAAATGGTAAACACCAACGCCCAGCTTAGGGAAAAGATGAGCCTCTTCTGGCATGGGCATTTTGCATGCAGGGATATCAATATTTTCTTTCAGCAGTTAATGCTAAGTGAGATCAGAAACAATGCCCTGGGCAATTTTGGTGACCTGTTACGGGCTGTGAGTAAGAGTGCAGCGATGCTGGGTTTTCTTAATAACCAACAGAATCGAAAGCAAAAGCCCAATGAGAATTTTGCCAGGGAAGTGATGGAATTATTTACAATGGGCAGAGGCAACTATACTGAACAGGATATTAAAGAAGCTGCAAGAGCATTTACGGGATGGGGATTTAATTTAAGCGGTGAGTTTGTATTCAGGAGATTCCAACACGATACAGGTAAAAAAACAATTTTAGGTAGAACAGGAAATTTTGATGGCGATGATATTTTGAACATTCTATTAGAGAATAGAAAGACTGCTCACTACATCACCAGGAAAATATACAGGCATTTTGTGAATGAGCATGTAGAGGATGAAGGAAAGATCAAATGGCTGGCAGATAGATTCTATCAAAGCAATTATAATATCGGCGACCTGATGAAAGACATCTTCACCAGTGATTGGTTCTATGATGCAAAGAACATTGGTGCTAAGATCAAAAGTCCAATTGAACTATTGGTAGGCATCAGGAGATTGCTGCCGATGGAAATGGAAAGCGAACAGTTGCAATTGTTATTTCAAAGAGCATTGGGGCAAGTGTTATTCTATCCGCCCAATGTAGCGGGGTGGCCGGGCGGTAAGCAATGGATAGATAGCTCTTCATTAATGCTGCGTTTGAAGATCCCACAACTGATAAAAGATGACGACACATTTGATATCAAAGTGAAAGACGATGACGACCAGCAAATGGGAATGAAAGAACAGTACAAAGCGAAGAACAATAAATCACTGAATGCAGTTGCTAAGACAGGATTCCAGGTGAGAGCAAATGTAGATTGGGAGAAATATGCAAGCCAGTACAATGGTGTTCCGAGAGAACAATTGTTTGATGTGATAGAAGCAGTGGTGCTGCAAAGCAACCCGGGTTCAGTGAACGAATCAGCTGTGAAAGCAGTGATCGATAGCACTTCACGGGAGAACTACATCAAAACAGCAACGGTGGCCTTGATGAGTACACCTGAATACCAGGTATGTTAAGTATGAAGTAAACCATTCAAATTCAAAAAGACTTTTATGACGATCATAAAACGCAGGCAGTTTCTTCAACTAGGTTCACTGGCAACCGCATCGTTTATGGTGCCGAAGTTTTTAAAAGCTTTCGAGCAAAGGGAATTCGTGGCCGTCCCACCGGGAAATAAAGTAGTGGTGGTGTTACAACTGAGCGGTGGTAACGACGGATTGAATACGGTGATACCCGTTCGCAATGATATTTATTATCGGGAAAGACCCAGGTTAGGCATTGCAAAAGACAAGTCTGTTTTGCTTACAGATGAAGTAGGACTGCATCCTGAGTTGAAAGCCTTTGCTGATCTGTACAATGATGGCAGCTTAGGCATACTGAATAGCGTGGGTTATCCTAATCCCGATAGAAGTCATTTCCGCAGCATGGATATCTGGCAAACAGGAAGCACTGCAGATGAAGTGCTGAGCACCGGTTGGCTGGGTCGTTATTTAGACGCACAGTGCCACGGCTGTGATAAACCTACGCATGCATTGGAGATAGACGATGTACTGAGTCTTGCATTAAAAGGTGAGCATGATAAAGGACTGGCTTTTAAAGATCCTCGCCGCCTGTTCAATACCAGTAACGAAAAATACTATAAAGACTTAGTGAAGCATCACAAGGACGACCATCATGATGAAAAGCCGGTTGATTATCTCTATAAAACTATGGCAGAGACTATCAGCAGTGCGAATTATATTTTTGAGCAAAGCAAACTCCGACCTACCTCAACTACTTATCCTTCTACCGAGTTGGGTAATAGCATGAAGACAATCGCTACACTTATCATGAGCGACATCAACACCAAAGTGTATTATGTGAGCTTAGGAAGTTTTGATACGCACATTAATCAACCCAATCAGCAACAAAGGCTATTCAAAGAAATGAATGATGCGGTAGCAGCTTTCACTAAAGATCTAAAAACAAATAATCGCTTCGAGGATGTATTGCTGATGACCTTTAGCGAGTTTGGAAGAAGGGTTGCACAAAATGCAAGCAATGGAACGGACCATGGCACAGCGAATAATATGTTTTTGATCGGTGGGGGATTAAAACAAAAAGGCTTGATCAACGCATTACCTGATCTTACTGACCTGCAGGATGGCGATCTGAAATACAAAGTTGATTTTAAAAATGTATACTCAACCGTATTAAAAAAGTGGCTCAATGCTGATGATCAAAAGATACTCGGCAAGCAATATGATCATATGAACTTTATATAAGCCGGATCGTAGTTAGTATTACGTTTCTAACGTGTCATAAAAAAGAAAATCCCACCGCTATGGTGGGATTTCTTTATCTGTGTTTTCTCATGTATTACTTTACAAATTGCTGCGTGTATCTTTCCCGCTTATCACCATATATCTTCACCACGTAACCGCCGCGGCTAAGTGATGCAATATTTAATGACTGGCTGTTATAACCTGTCTTTTGCTTCATCACCAGCTTACCATTCATATCAAATAATTGTATCTCGATATTCTTAGTAGTAAGATTACCTGTTCTGATGTAGAGCTGATTACTACTTGAGCTGATGTACTGAATAAAGCCCTGGGTATTAGCAACCGGATTTACCGCAGTTGAAGTAGTAGGTAAATTGGTTGTCCATAGACCACGGCCA
>JAEZDC010000030.1 GCA_023429825.1 Bacteroidota bacterium
GATTCATTGGGCCAGGGTAACCAGCTCAACACAAATAGAAGTTAGTATAGGAACCGGTGCTTCCAGCCAATCATTGGTTGCAGGAGGAACGGGCAACTTCAATATCACTGTTATAGAGTTTTAAAAAAGGAGGTGTGTAGAGGTGGATTTGAAAAAAACAATATTGCTTTTTTTGATGATTTCCTGGCTTGATGTTACAGCCCAGGAAACTATGTATATACCGCCTGCCAGCACTATTCATATTGGCAATAAAACCCCAGTGGGCTCCTTTGGAACTGTAATCAATGAAGGAAATCTTAGCATAGAAACTAATGGTAAGTTTTATTTTCTCGGTAAAATATTTAAAAACAGCTTTTATGCTGTTATGAGTGATGAAAACCTGGCTCCTAATACGAAACAAGGGGGAACCGTTATATTTCAACAGCCAAATATATTGTACGGTCATCTAGGTCAACAGTTAGTTGAAAGTGGATTTGTGGATAGCTTGAGGTCTGGCCCTGAATTCTCAAATGTTATTGTTAACAATAGTGCAGGCATTTATTTAGTTAGTGATATGAGTGTTCAGAATAAAGTCACGTTTCAGCGCGGACATGTATATCTTAACCAATATATCGTTGCATTAGGTGATAAGTTCAATCCCGGTGACATAGAAGGATATGATGATACCCGCTACTTTGTTACCGGATCAGGCATTACCGGAGGAAGCCTTAAAATGCGCAATCTTGGTTCATGTTGTGTTGTGTCGTTCCCAATAGGACTGGATAATCAGAATTATACTCCGGTGCAACTTAGAAATCTTGGCACAACTACGGATGTGAGTGTTAGAGCGTTTAACAATGTGTATGCAAACGGACTGAGTGGCCCTATTGTTTCAGATAGCATTCTCAGGCTCACCTGGAGTCTGTCAACTGCTTCTCCAGTAGCTAATGACTTTGAAGTGGTACTACAACATGACAAAAAATTAGAAACGAATTCTTTTTCTGCGGCCAGAAATGGAAGTTTCGTTTCAGCATTAGCGGGAAATACCTGGGATAAGCCAGCATCTATTCCTCAACCGCAGGCACCGGGTACTATTACAAGTACATTTTCTATCACTACAGCTATGATGAATGCTCGTAAGCTTAGTTTATCCAGCAACCCTTTATACCTTACTAAAAAAGCGACTATCCTAAAGTTCCCAGTGAGTGTACCCAACGTATTTTCACCTAATGGTGATGGTATAAATGATACATGGGTTCTAAAATTCCTTGAAGGTAATGCTAATTGCAAAGTTCAAATATTTGACCGTTATGGAAATATTGTCTTCAATTCCACCGGTTACTCTACTCCTTGGAATGGCACTCTAAATGGCAAGCCACTTCCTGTTAGCACGTATTATTATATCATTGATTTGAAGAATGGTCTAAAACCAGTAAGCGGTTCGGTTACAATACTTAAATAACAAAAGCAAGTTTGGTACTTCCACAATAAAAAGACGGGAAAAACGTATAATTGATGTTATACCACTATAGTTGAAGTTAACATCCTTATGCGCTGTATTTCTAATATCTTTTTTAGTTCCAGTTATCATGGATTTGAATTTAATGATTTATCTAAAGTCATAAAAACCGTAGTAGTTTTATTAATTGGGCTGCTTATTGGGTTAAAAACTACAGCTCAAATTAAGGTGGGTGATCAGCCTACCTCCATACAGAAATCGGTTGCACTGGATGTTCAAGGCGCCCATAATAAACAAGGCTTATGGTTGCCTCGTGTAAGTGATACTTCTATCACAGGCATACGAGCATATAATCCTCCTGATGGTTTAATTCTGTACCATAGCCCTTCGGGGAAAGTTTTGTTGAGATCTGGAAATGCGTGGGAGGTTTTTATTACAGATGAAGGAATAAAGAAATTAACAGTTGGATCAACCTCTCTCACTAACTCTGAGATTTTTTTGAATGTAGGAACTTCTACTGGTACTTCAAACGATATAAATATTGCAGCTAATACAGGAACTAATACGTTAACATTTAATATACCAGATGCATCAACTTCTGCCAGAGGAGCCGTAACAACAGGTGCACAAACTTTTGGCGGAATAAAAACATTTAATAATAATCTTATAGCGAACAGCGGGGCAACTATTAATAATGGTGCTACTGTTAACGGCGGGTTAACGACAAACAACGGATTTACTAGTAACAATGGAGCCACAATTTATAACGGAGCTAATATTTATGGACCGTCTGCATTTTACAATGGTGCTACGGTGCAAAATGGCTTAACTGTTTCTGGAGGCACGGCACCGGCTACAAACCTTACATTAGGAGTTACATCAGCAAGTACTCCTTCTGCAAAAGTTGATAATTATTTATCTGTAAATAACAGTGGAATAGTTACTCTTAATGTAGCTCCGGTTACTACGAACATAGGAATGAAAATGAAGTCCTATCAGGCACAGATGAATGACCTGCCCTTAACAGTGACATCTTTAGGCACCTCAGTAGTCACGTTCACTATTTCAGGCGCAAATTTATCTACTCAATCTTCAGTAGTCGTTAGTCCTAATAAATCACTACAATCAACTACAAAAATTAATTGGGCAAGAGTGGTTGATGCTACTACAATCGAAATGAGTGTAACTGCTGGTATATCCGGCCAAAATTTTACACCTGGCAATGGCGGAACCGGAATGTTCAATATTACTGTTATTGAATTTTAAACTAATGTAACTTCTAAGCACTTGATCTTCTTATAATATATCTACAAAAATTCTTTGTTAAAAACCTTTTAAGGCTTACGGTTCCGCATCAACAAAAACATATTTTTGATGCCTTACTTATTATTATGAAGCGAATATTACTTTTCACGTTTTCTCTTTTTATACTTCAACTTTCAATAGCTCAACCCAAAAAGGTCATCGCAGATAAAATAGTGGCACAGGTTGGTGATAAGATTATCCTTCATTCCGATATAATGAATGCCATCGCAGATTATAAACGCCAGGGGCAGGAAGCACAGCTACCCGCTAACCCGGAGTGTGCTTTTTTAGAAGGACAGCTAATCCAAAAGGCATTGGTGTTGCAGGCGGAGAAAGACTCTTTATCCGTAAGCGACGATGAACTAGAGGCTTTACTCGACAACCAGATCAGAGGTTTTATACAGATGTATGGATCGAAAGATGTTTTAGAAGAGATCGCTGGTAAGTCAGTTTTTAAGATCAAAGAAGACCTGAGAGATGCATTCAGAGAAAGAAAACTTGCCGATCAGATGCGTAGCAAAATTGTTGATGGCGCTAAGATCACTCCGAACGAGGTAAGAGATTATTTCAGCTCAATTCCAAAAGATAGTCTTCCGTTTTACGAAAGCGAATTAGAACTCAGCCAGATCGTTATCTTTCCAAAGGCACATAAGGATGTAGAGCAATATGAAGCCGACATGCTTCTTAACTTAAAAAAACAGGTTGAGAGTGGCAAAGCAAAATTCGATCAATTGGCAAAGGCATATTCCCAAGATCCAGGAAGTAAGGACAACGGCGGGCAATACACTATAAATAGTATCGATAAAATATGGGACCCAGCTTTTGTAGCGGCGGCGTTTCGTTTAAAAGACGGTCAAATATCTAATGCTGTAAGAACACAATTTGGTGTGCACCTTATTCAAATGGTAAGCCGTGCAGGTGATGAAGCAATTGTTCGCCATATATTACGTATTCCCGAAGTTGGAAAAGATGAAATAGCTGGAGGTAAGAAAAAGCTCGATTCTGTTCGCTCAGCTATCATTGCGAAAACCATCAGTTTTAACCAGGCAGTTGATAAATACACGGAAGATCAAAACGGAAAGTTCACTAGTGGGGCAATTACTGCTCCTGATGGATCAACCGGGGTTACGATCGATGCTTTAGATAAAGAAATGGTGCTTGCTATCAAAGATCTTAAGCCAGGTGAAATCTCTCAGCCTAATGAATTCGTGAATGAGCGTGGCAAAAAGGCTGTGCGCATCATTTTCTACCGCAGCAGAACGGAGCCGCATCGTGAGAACCTCAAGGATGACTATAATCGAATTGCTCAAAGAGCGTTAGAGATCAAAAAGGCTACACAGATTGAGAAGTGGTTTAAAGAAAGGATTCCTACTTATTATATCACTATTGATAAAGAATTTGGCAGCTGTAGTAATCTTGACGACTGGAAAAAAGTAGCCGCAAATCAATAACTTTACAAACCGCTTTAATTAAGGCGGTTTTTTCTTTCCAAGAATAATTTGTAAATTACATGTATATACATATATTTGCATTGTGAAACTTGAAGAGGCCATAAAATCATCAACATTCAAGAGTGTACAGCACAAGGCGTCGCTGAACTGTATGTATACTGCCTGGTGGCTGAAGTCTATTCTTGGAAAAGAATTAAAGGCATTTGGCTTAACCCACGAGCAATATAACGTGCTTCGCATATTAAAAGGAAAGCATCCCGAACAAATGTGCGTACGCGATATTGCCAGCCGCATGATGGAAAAGAATTCTAATGTACCGAGGATCATTGATAGACTGGTAGCAAAAAAATGGGTAGAGCGATCAACTTCTTCAATGGATAGAAGAGAAACAGTTATTACTATAACAGAAAGCGGCATTGAGATCTTATCAACTTCAACAAAAAAGGTTGAAACCCTTTTCGATAGTCTATTAACTATTACTGAATCTGAAGCTAAAATGCTAAATGATCTGCTTGAAAAGTTAAGAGAGAAAGAAGGATAAAATTTTTTGTAAGAATAGGTGTACATACACGTATTTATTAAAATAAAATAAAACACATGAAAACCATTTTTCACAAAGCAGACGAACGCGGTCATGCAAATCATGGCTGGTTAGACAGTTATCATTCTTTCAGCTTTGGTCATTATCATGATCCCAACAAAGTCCATTTTGGAGCATTACGGGTTTTGAATGATGATACAGTCAAAGGTGGATTTGGGTTTGGAAAACATCCACACGACAACATGGAGATCGTTTCTATCCCAACCTTCGGGGATTTAAAACACGAAGACAGTACTGGCAGAAATGAAGTAATCAAACAATACGATGTACAGATCATGAGTGCCGGCAGCGGTATTGCGCATAGCGAGATGAATGCTAATAAGGATAAAGATGTAAAATTCTTCCAGGTATGGGTTTTCCCTAAAGAAAAAAATATCACTCCACGTTACGAACAAAAATCATTCAGGCCCGAAGACAGGCTAAATAAGCTGCAAACTGTTGTAGCACCCAATGATCCTGATGCTGTACATATTAACCAGGATGCATGGTTTACGCTCGGTAACCTTAAACAAGGTTTTTCATCTGAGTACAAAATGAACAAAGCGGGTAATGGTGTATATGTATTTGTCGTGGAAGGCGAAGTAACCATCAACGGCAATAAATTAAACAGAAGAGATGCTTTAGGGGTTTGGGAAACCGATAGCATATTGATTGATGCTGATACAAATGCGGAATTATTATTGATTGAAGTTCCTATGTTAAAAGCTGAATACTAGCAGTATGAAAACGAGAACAATAAAAAACATTCTATACGCTCAAATGATAGACATGGGTGGTATGCCGGTGAGGCAACCATTCCCTTCTGCAAAGGCGGAAAGAATAGATCCGTTTTTATTACTGCATCATGCGGATATTAAAGTGCCTAAGCATGTTGATACAAAGCATGCCGGCGTTGGCGCTCATCCCCACAGAGGGTTTTCTCCTGTAACCTTCATCTTTAAAGGTGGCGTCCATCACAAAGATTCAAGAGGGAATGATAATATCATTTATGCCGGCGGTACGCAATGGATGAATGCCGGCATGGGAATCATACATAGTGAAAGACCACCGCATGATATTCTTGAACGAGGAAGCGAACAAGAGATCATTCAGCTATGGGTGAATATGCCTGCTAAAAATAAAATGGATCAGCCAGCTTATTATCCTTTGACAAAAGAAGAAACACCAACGATTAACAAAGAAAATATTTCAATCAGCGTAGTAGCAGGTGAGTTAGATGGAGAGAATGGAAAGATTCCAACTTTACTTCCTGTAAACGCTTTTACTGCTGAGTTTAAGAAAGGAGGCAAATACAGTTTCCCGGTTCCTTCTTCGCATAATGCATTCGTGTATTTGCTTAAAGGAAAACTAAACGTGAATGGTACAGCAGATATAGACAAACATTTTCTTTTCTCCTTTAACCAGGATGGCGAAGGCTTTGAGATAGAGGCGTTAGATGATTCCACTTTTCTTATTGCAACGGGAGAACCATTGAACGAACCCGTTAGCTCCCACGGTCCGTTTGTAATGAATACACAAACCGAGATCATGGAAGCATTCAGAGATTACCAGATAGGAAAGATGGGGGTATTAATAGAAGACTAAATTTTTAAACATAAAAACACATACTTATGGCTAGCTACAAAATCGACGTAGATCATTCAGAC
>JAEZDC010000044.1 GCA_023429825.1 Bacteroidota bacterium
GTACGAATTGAAATGCCGAGACACAGCCATGTTTCTCCGGGGGTGTTTACCAAACAAAACTTCCAGGATTTTAAAGAAGTACAATAGCTTAAAATATTTGCTGCACCAGCCAACTCATCACATAAGCCAGTAAAGTCATATAGCCTAATTGGATCATCGGCCATTTCCAGCTTTTAGTTTCTCTTTTAACTACAGCCAGCGTACTCATACATTGCATTGCCAGCACATAAAACACCATTAACGCAAGTGCAGTTCCGAGGGTATATACTTTAGTGCCATCAGGTTTTACAGCAGCATGCATTTTTTCACGCATCGAAGTATCATCATCTTCTTCAACACTGTATAAAGTTGCCATCGTGCCTACAAATACTTCCCTTGCTGCAAATGAAGTGATCAATGCTATACCGATCTTCCAGTCAAAACCGAGTGGAGCGATCGCCGGTTCGATGCTCTTTCCTAAAATACCTGCGTAAGAATTTTCAAGTTTGGCAGTGTTGTATTGTTTTTCGAGGGATGCTTTTCCTTCTTCGCTGGTGATATTTTTCTGCAGCGTAGCGAAACTCGCTTCCACTTTCTCCAGCCGATCGTTCGGACCGTATGAACTGAGGAACCAAAGTAATAAGCTGATGAGCATGATGATCCTACCAGCATCAAACACAAAAATCTTCGCCTTTTCCACCATTGTAATACCTACATTCTTCCACCTGGGCTCCCGGTAAACCGGCAGTTCAAGAATAAAGAAGCTTTTTTCTTTCAGGTTGATGAACCACTTCATTATATAACTCACGATCAAAGCCATCACTGTGCCCAGCAGGTAAAGACTCATCATTACCAAACCTTGCAGGCTTAAAAAACCAAAATAATAGGTATCAGGAATAACAAGCGAGATCAGGATGGTATAAACAGGAAGTCTCGCACTGCAGCTCATCAATGGCGTTACCATTATCGTGAGCAGTCGTTCTTTCCTGTTCTCGATATTCCTCGCACTCATAATCGCAGGCACTGCACACGCAAACCCACTGATCATTGGCATTACGCTCTTACCGTTCAATCCTACTTTTCGCATCAGCTTATCGCTAAGGAAACTGATCCTCGCCATATAGCCACTGTCTTCCAGGATCGTTGTCAATCCGAATAAGATCATTATCTGCGGAATGAAAATGACGATACCGCCTAGTCCAGCCACCAGTCCGTTAACTATAAGATTGCCCCACCACGCATGTTGTGGTAGTACACTATTGAGCCACTGCGAAGTTTGTGTGAATCCCCATTCAATCGCATCCATCGGGTATTGGGCTATCCAGAAAATACTTTGAAAGAGTAAGAACAAAACCGACAATAAAATAATATAACCCCAAACCCTATGCAGCAGGACCTTGTCCATTCTTTCCGTGAACATTTTCTTCTGCAGCGGATCTGGTTCAATCACATGCTGCTGCATGATCTGCCTGATACGTGTGTATCGCTGCATGATCTCCTCAGCCTGTGTTTTTGTTGGATTGAATTTATTTACAACCTCGATATTTTCGATCGTGTCCTGCATCTTATCATCAAACGGAAAATTTTCATGGTTGATGAGATAATGAATAGATGCATAATCACTCAGTTGAGGAAATATCTTTTGAATATCATTGATCGGTTGAGTTGCCAGCTCTTTATTTCCAATAAAATCTCTTGAAGGTGCTTTCAGGTTCAGCTTAACAGATTGCGCCAGTGTTTTCTTCAGTTGCGTTAGGCCTTTTCCTTTCCTTGGGTTCACTACCACAACTGGAACACCTAATTCACTTGCTAATCCTTCAGCATCTACTTTGATCCCTTTTTTTGCCGCAAGATCATTCATCGTTAAAGCCACAACCACGGGGTACTTCAGGTCTAATATCTGGCTGGCAAAAAGAAGATTACGCTTCAGGTTACTCGCATCCGCAACCAACAGGATCACATTCGCTTTTACATCAGCATCCATTCCCATCATCACTTTGTAAGCCACCCATTCATCAGCTCTTCTTGGATACAAAGAATATGTGCCGGGCAAATCAATGATCTCCGCATTGATATCATCATCCAGTTCTATTTCACCTGTTTTTTTGTCAACAGTAACGCCCGGGAAATTTCCAACCTTCTGATTCAGGCCCGTTAAAGCATTGAACAGAGACGTTTTGCCGCTATTGGGATTACCAACCAAAGCTATATGTACAGAGGGGGCTGACATTCAAACGCAAAGCTAACCCTGTGCAAAGCGTATTCATTACGAATATGGGAGATTAACGAAGGTTTTGTATAAAGAAAATCTATGGCTCTCAACGCATGAACTTATTTTTGTTGGAATAATTTACAAATTATGAAGCGATTACTCGTTGCACTTGTTTTTATAGCTGCTTGCTCACCTTCAAAAAACATTAAAACTGTTGTTGATAGTGATGCAGATTTAATCAGCAACCTGAAAAGTCATGTTATGTTTTTGGCAGATGATAAGCTGGAAGGCAGGCAAACAGGTACAAGAGGCGAGCAACTTGCCATGGAGTATATCGCTGATCAATACAAACGTATTGGCCTTGAGCCAAAGGGCAACGAGGGGTATTTGCAGGAATTTGATATAGATGAGGGAAAGGTGATCACGGAAAACACTTACCTCCGCATTAATGAAACCAACCTGCAGTTGAATAAAGAATTCTTCCCGCTTTCATTTTCGGCGCAAAAAAATGTAAAGGGAAACCCGGCGATCTCCTTAAGAGAAGGTGGTGAGGTTTGGTTCGTGGATGTGAAAGCCTGGCTGGAGGAAAATAAAACGAACCCACATTTTGATATCAATGCGGAGATCATCAAAGAAGCCGCGAGAGCTAACTCAAAAAAGGCAACTGCGTTGATATTATACAACAGCACCAAAGACGTTGACAATATTTTGTTCAATAAAAATGATAAAACACAAGCTGCAGCTATACCTGTTCTCTTCATCACAAAAGAAGGACAGGATAAATATTTGAAAGATAAATCTGCCACTCTCGATATTGACCTAAATGTTTCATTCATTAATAAATCAAGAGTCGCAAGAAATGTAGTGGCGTATTTAGACAATGGTGCTGCTAACACAGTCATTCTCGGGGCACACTACGATCATCTTGGGTATGGCAGTGATAAAAATGCTTTAGATACAGGCTCAGTAATTCACAATGGCGCTGATGATAATGCAAGTGGTACGGCAGCATTGATAGAACTTGCGAGGATGCTGAAGCAGAACTCACCAAAGAACAACAACTATCTTTTTATTTCTTTTTCGGGCGAAGAGCTGGGTTTACACGGAAGTAAATACTGGTTGGAAAATCCAACAATGAAGATCACACCCAATTACATGATCAATATGGATATGGTGGGCAGATACGATACTTCGCACAAGCTGTCGGTAGGTGGCTATGGAACATCTACTGTATGGGGCGAAGTTTTTAAAACTGTTTCTAACCCAAACCTCATTACAAAGTTTGACAGCAGTGGCAGCGGGCCAAGCGATCACGCCTCCTTTTATAGAAAAGATATCCCGGTGCTATTCTTTTTTACCGGCAGTCACAGCGATTATCATAAAGCAACAGATGATGCTGATAAGATCAACTACAACGGTCAGAAAGAGATCGTTAAGTATATCTACAGTATTATCCAATTCACAGATGCGAAAGGAAAATTAGCTTTCACGAAAACGGCAGAGCGTGATATGGGCAGATCAACAAGGTTCACCGTAAGTCTTGGTGTTATTCCTGATTATGGCTATACCGGAACCGGTGTGCGAATCGAAGGCGTAAGCCCCGGCAAACTCGCTGAGAAGATTGGATTGCAAGGTGGCGATATCTTATTGCAGTTAGGTGAATACAAATTTGTGGATGTGATGAGCTACATGACCGCACTGAGCAAATTCAAAAAAGGCGATAAGACTAAACTCACTATAAAAAGGGGTGACCAGGAAAAAACATTCGACGTAGAGTTCCAATAATGGCAAAGTATAAGTTAGATACAGAAGATATGGAGGACGATTTCTTTGAAGAAACACGTCTCTTCGGGATTATTGCTTCTGTAAAGAACTACCAGTTTTGCTGGCAACTGAATAACGTTACCGGGTATAACTTTAGACTAAACCCGGAAAAAGAGATACAGCTTAAAAAAAAGAACAGGGATTATTTCTTTCCGATCTATGAATTCACTGAACCGGCAAGTTCCATCACACATTTCATTTATCACAATCACTTCGACGGAGAATATCTATTGCCTGAATTCAAGCACATGGATTTTTTGTGGCTGATGAAAGGGAATATCTACGATGAAGAAAAATGCACCTGGATCTTACAGAGTGTACGCCAGATCAACGGTGTGCAAATGGTAGCCGAATTGACCAATGAAAAGATCAGGAACAAAGAGAACATGATCTTCTAACTAAAACGAAACACCATGTGGACCGAAGCCAACAACAAACTCTATCGCAAATTTCAATTCAAAGATTTTTCTGAAGCTTTTGCATTCATGACGAGAGTTGCCATTGAAGCGGAGAAAATGAATCATCATCCTGAATGGAAAAATGTATGGAACACTGTTGAAGTCTGGCTAAGCACACATGATGCCGGCGATGTAGTTACTGAAAAAGATCAGCAATTTGCCCGCAAGATAGATGCGCTGCTTAAATAGGTTAATTAAGAACAGACTCGCTTTTTTCGATCTTAAACTTTTCCAGCTTCTTTATTTCATTCCATCCACCCAATACATTTCTTACGTTGTGGATGCCTTGTCTTTTCATCAAAGAAGCTGCAATAACGCTGCGGTATCCGCCAAGACAATGAACATACACGTTATCTGTTTCTTCAATATTGGCCATGCTGCCCGGGTCAGTAAGATTATTCAAAGGAATATTCTCAGCATCTTTTATATGTCCTTCAGCGTATTCTGTTTCTTTTCTAACATCAGCGATCACAAGGTTCTCATCAAAAGGAATATCCATCAATAACTCGTCCGCTTCCACATCAATGATCATGTCTATTTCTTCGCCTGCATTCTTCCATGCTTCAAATCCACCCTTCAGATGGCCTGCAAATTTTTCGAAGCCTACTCTGGCCAACCGGATGATGCTTTCTTTTTCTTTTCCTTCCTCAGTCACCAGTGCAAATTCTTTGTCGAATGGCAACAAACTACCCGCCCATTCAGCAAATCTTCCTTCAAGACCAATAGATATAGAGCCAGGCACGAAGCCGTTTGTAAATACAGTTGCCTTTCTCGTATCCAGGATGATCACATTATCATTGGCTGTAAGTTTTTTGAAATCCTCAATACTTAATGCATTCAATCCTTTTTCAAGCACTGCATCCAAACTTTCGTAACCCTCTTTATTGATCTTAGCGTTGATAGGGAAATATTGGGGCGGTGCACTCAATCCTTCTGTAACCGCTTTTACAAAATCTTCTTTCGATTGTTGCTGCAGTGCATAGTTGGTTGCCTTCTGCTCTCCGATCGTTGAGAAAGTATTCGGGCCCAGGTTCTTTCCGCAACTGCTTCCGGGTCCATGTGCAGGATAAACCGTAACATCATCACCCAAAGGCATGATCTTATTCTGCAAACTCTCATACATCATCCCCGCAAGGTCCTGCATTGTGAGATCAGCACCTTTTTGAGCAAGATCAGGACGGCCTACATCGCCTACAAACAACGTATCACCCGTAAACACAGCTGTCTCCTTTCCATTCTCATCTTTCAATAAATAACAAGTACTTTCTAAAGTATGACCCGGCGTATGCAATACTTCAATAGTGAGCTTTCCTAATTTGAACTGCTCGCCATCTTTCGATACATGCACAGAAAAATTGCAGACTGTATTAGGACCATAGATGATCTGTGCGCCGGTGGCTTTACTCAGGTCTAAATGGCCACTGATGAAATCTGCGTGGAAATGTGTTTCAAAAATGTATTTGATCTTAGCATTGCGCTCTGTCGCCATCTGCAGGTACTCATCGATATCTCTTAACGGATCAATGATCGCCACTTCACCTTCACTCTCGATATAATAAGCTGCTTCACTCAGGCAACCGGTATATAGTTGTTTGATAAACATAAGATCAAATTTGAGCAAAGATAGGTTTTGAGACATAGTTTGGCGGGAAGGCAACGTTAAGATGTGTATCAATCACTTACGATCGCGGAAAAATTATCCTGGCAGGATTGGCCGCCCCGATCTTTCTGCCGCACCATTTGTAATGCTAACTTACATACATGAAAAATTTATTCTGCATTATATGTATCGCATCACTGTTTTCCTGCAACAACAATCATCAGGAGACAAACGCAGACACCATTCCACAACACATCAACGACACCGGGCTGCTAAAGGGTAAGTGGCTGCTGCTGGCTATGAAAGGTGATACTGCTTTGCATAAACAGTTCATAATGGGAAGGCCATACATAAATGTGAGCACTGCTACACAGATGGTCGGCGGATTTTCAGGCTGCAATCATTTTGGCGGCGAAGCTTTGGTAACGATAGATTCTCTCCGCCTGAGAGGCCCCGTAGAATCCACCGCGATCGGTTGTTATGGCAGCGGTGAAGATGACTTCTGGCAACACCTGTATAAAACGAGGATGTATCGTGTGAGTAAAGACTCGCTGATATTGCTCGACAGCAGTGCCACTGCAACACTTCACTTCACCAGGGCAACGGCAGAAAAATAATTCCCCGGCAAAAAATTATTAGCTGCGCCACGCATTGGCACACTTTTGATAATACTATATACAGACGAGCAAAAGAATCAAAAGCAATAGAGGTCGCTCAGTGGATAAGAACAGAAGATATTGTGAGTGATCCCGATGGTTTTACAAAAGGTAGGATTTAGTAAAAGAAAAAGTAGGAACGATAAGGCGGCTTAGCAGTAGGCCGCCTTATCGTTTTATAACGAAAGCTATCTCTTCAACTTGATATCGTATTCAACTGCTTTTATTTCTGCAAGAAGTGACCGGATGGTATTATACAGCTCTTTCAATTCAGCCTGGGATCTCCCCTGCTTTACCCATGTCATGTATAAATTACTTTGGTTAAGGAATTCTTCCTGTAGCTTAGAAAGCTGCACTTGTTTTTCGTCCATATTGTGATATATGGCAGCTTATTTCCTGGTTGTGTGAATGGTGTCAACATTTCTTGTTACGGCTTTCAGTTCCGATAACAGTTGCCTGAGCTGCACCCAGGTTCTTCCCTTCGCTACCTCGTGAAGAAAACGCTTCATCAAAAACTTCATCTTCAACTGCTCCTTAACACCTTCCTTAGTCATACATGTAAGTAGCCAAATAGCATGCGGCATTCTCAAATCGTTGTAGTTCAACACAACACCATTTTGCATACGGCCTAAAGGGGGCAAGGAGGCCACACAGGAATACAATACACTTATAACGGAAGAGCGTACACCTTTCTCTTACTGACTTAATTGGCACACTTTTGATAATACTATATACAGACGAGCAAAAGAATCAAAAGCAATAGTGGTCGCTCAGTGGATAAGAACAGAAGATATTGTGAGTGATCCCGATGGTTTTACAAAAGGCAGGAATTAGTAAAAGAAAAAGTAGGAACGATAAGGCGGCTTAGCAGTAGGCCGCCTTATCGTTTTATGATGTTATCAATTGATCAAGCATGACCAGTGAGCAGAATCTTTACCAACATCCTTTTGCAGCACTGGTGATCGTTCTTCCATTTTGAATTGTGCTAACTACGGTAGTACCATCACTGCTGATGCTGAGGGAGCAACTACCACAAAAAACGCCGCCACTTTCATAGAAAAGTCCATTGGTGAACAGGGTTTGTTTAGAGAAGTACCCATTCCTGATCTCTAATACGTTGAAGATATAACTGCGGTCATAGTCTCTACCCGTAGCCTGCACCACGAGCAACGCTTTGGTTCTGCCACAATCCTGGATGAGACCCACGGCATATAAATTATCCGGCACTACGCTGAATATCTTTTTGGTCCATGGCAGTTTTGAAATGTGTTTGCTACCTACTAGCTTCTGTGGGGTGAGTGTGTATGGCAGACTTAGTTTGGGGAAGCTCTCCATGAATTTTTTGAAATCAGCATCGTCGCTTGCATTGTTCGTACCTACGGGAGGTTCTGTTTTTTGCGGCTCCTTTTTCTTATTGAAATTATCTACCACTTCTTTGGCCAGTCGTTGTATCTCCGCTTTCTGGCTTTCGCTGAGTGTAGCCACCAGTTTCTTCATATCCATATAATAAGGAACATCCAGTACGATCTCAAAAGCGGCCCTGATATTCTTATTGGCGATCGCAGGATAGATCCTGGTGAACGCTTTTTCTACCTCGTATGTATGATAAAGATTCGACTTAAGTATCTCAATGTGCTTCTTCGCATCATTCACGATCGTTTGCATATCATTGGTAGCATCCAGCCGGGCTTTCATCTTCAGGTTCAGTTCTTCGGCAGTTGCTTCAACACTTTGTTCTAAAGGTTTATTGAATGAAACGGTGACGATAAATTCTGAAACAGGCGTAAGTTCTGTTTTGATGATGGTCGCACCTCCCAACCAACTGCTAGTGTCCCTGCGGGAATAGGAGGCGCTGAGTAGTTTGTCAAGATCATTTTTTACATCCGCGATCTTCTTTGGATCTTCTCCCAAAGAAAGTGTTCTCGTAGCGATCCACTTCCACGGAACGGCGATGTTTGCGTTGGCAATGTAAGATTCACCGCGTTGCAAGATGACGATAACATCTGCAGGCTGCAAGGTGGGAGTGAACATCTCATTTTTCTCATAGGTTCCAGGGGCTAAAGAAGCGGTAAGTGCAAATGCCTTTTGATCAGCGTTGTTTGCCACGGCGATAACATTTTTAATAGAATTGAAAAGCTCATTCCTGGCGGGAGCCGGCTTTGTGACTTTAGGCTTAGTGGGAGTTTTTGGTTTTACCTGCGCTTGAACAAGCACACCACAACAGATGAGAAGTAAACAGAGGCCGCACCGCATTGAATAATTTTTGATTAAAAATAAGTGCTTTTGAAAAAGGGTGCTGTACCAGCGGGTACTGATTTTAAAAGGGTTGCCGCCTCAGCAACAGGGCCACGTTCGCTTTACCGTAATAGGATACCTTATCGTTTATATGTGCCAGTCAAATCAATGTTGGTGTGTTGTGTTGTATTTCCTGAATTTTTAATTTGGCCTGTCAACAATTTTTTTCAACCGCTAAATCCATCTACTATGGCTAATGCAAATGAGATCTCTACAGAGATCCAAACCGCCGATATCACAGCGATAGAGGCGGCGATCGCATCGATCAAAGCCAAGCTCCAACCGGTTTTGCTTTTTAACCTGACTGATGAAGACAGGAAAGGCATTGCGAAAATGGCCGACAAGACCATTCCTTTTGTGAGCAAGGCTTTAGATTATGCAGACCAGAACGGCAACCTCGTTCCGCCGTACATGGACTTGCCTGAAGCAAAAAAAGACCTGGCACTTGCCAGGGAGTTGTACAGGCTAATGCAATTATTGCAACCGATCGTTACTGCACTGGACGACACGTACACCGTTGCAGGATCGGAAGCTTATGATGCAGCCCGCAGTTTTTACAATTATGTATTGGGTGCAACTAAGCAGAATGTGGCAGGAACACAGGCGATCTATGATGACCTGAAGCAAAGGTTTCCCGGCAGATCAAGAAAGGCTTTGAAACTAAAGGAGACGAAAGAGCAGTAGGCGATTTCCTGGTTTAAGGTTAGGGTCAGCAATAGCTGGCCCTTTTTGTTTGATGTTCCACCAAACTTAAAGTATTGATGCAGAACAAAAAGATCTCTGTAAGTGAGCTTTTTCTCTCCCTGATAGAGAAAAAGCTCGGTAGAAGTGAGGAAAAGCTCACTTGGAGTGTGGAATATCTCACTTGAACTGACAAAAAGGTCACTCCGAGTGAGAAAAAGCTCTGTTGAAGTGAGAAAAATCTCACTTTGACTGACAAAAAGGTAGGTTGGAGAGAGAGTAGGGGGAGGAAGGGAATAATCTATGTTCGCTTTAACCAGGTTTTCATCGACCAAATGATGACATGCCAACGTAGAGTATAAATACTATAAAAAGAAGGTATTAATGCTATTGACCTGAAGTTGGTTCTCTCCTTTTTTTGCTAGAACAAATTGTAAACTTAAATCCTAAACTATGGCTAAGACAACTCGCCTGTGGCTGACAAGTTTTTTATTCATGCTGGCATGTACAATAATTATAATTTCATGCCCAAAGTAGACATCCAAAAAGGTGATATTACACCAAATGTTGCAAGATTTTTTGCTTTGCCAGCAAGTGCTCCGTTGAGTGTTAAACGAGTAGCGAACGAATTAAAAAGACAAAATGAAAGAAAGGGATTTATTACTAACATAATAGCAAAAGAGGGATATGCTATCTGGGAGCATTCTTTAGTACGTCCTGTTAATTCAGCCACTGCAGCAAGGGGCGGTAGATCATCTGATACTGTCGTTATAGTTCCACTTGTATTAAGCGACACACGTTATGTAAATTCCTTCATTCTTGCAATACTAAATGGAACTACAAGGTTGCATTTATTTAGAGGTGATCAATACACCAATCACCGATTTGGAACCCTGAATACAGATTCTATAACGGCAGAAAAATTGTCGATCCTAATAATGTTGTTAGATAAAGAAGTATTCGGGTATGATCAATTTCTGATTACCGATCATAACTTATTCGATTCTTATATTAACATAAGCCGGGATGAGATAGTAACAAGGCGAAAGATTCAGCTTACAGATTCTTTGATTACAAATCCTGATGGCTCCTTAAGTGAAAGATCCCGTGTTCAGGTGTGTACAACAATTGAATCCTTTCACTGTCCTTTTCCAGGAAGATGTACGCCTGATGGGACCTGCGACGAATGCCCAGAATATTGTAAATCTACTTCAACAACCTGCACCACTACTTTCCTTGAAGATCCTTGGGGCAACATTCATGCAGGTGGTGGAGGTGGTACTTCAGGCGGTGGAAGCGGTGGTAGTGGCGGAAGTGGAGGTGATTATTCCGGGTGCTTAACTGGAGGTGAGTTATTTGCAGGGAGAACGCCGTGCGATGGTGGAACGAACGGGCCTTTAGGATGGGTAGCTACAGAAAACCCCGATATGGATGATACCTTTGCTGATCCATATAATCCTGTCGATGCTCCTGAAGAGCCAGTTATCGACTTAGGTGTTGATATTTATGATAGCGTTCCTCCATTACCGCCACTTGCTAATCAAAGAAAGATTGCTGAAGCCCCTTGTAGAGGGAATGTGGAAGATTTGCAGTCTGGCACGAATGGGGATGCGACAGGGATAATGCCCCGAATGCTCACAAAAACCGATGATCAACTATTCAGCTTAATGAAAAGCTTATTTGGGTTATTTGCCATACAAAATAATGATCTGTGGGCAGTGTCTAACAGAATGATTAATAAATTTAAATCTAATTCCGGAGGCTTTTACAGTTCTGACACTTTGAACAAATACGTATCGGAAAGTTCGCAAATCGAAAATATGATCCAGCAATTAGGAAGGGAACTTAATCGAAGACTTAGTTTAGCAAACGGAAATATCAATAACGTTCAAAGCTTCCAAATTGAACGCCCTAAGTTTACTGGCATGTATAACATGTTTCACGGCTTGAAAATTCTTATTAATGACACGGAATGCACTGAAGTTAAGCTATTAGGATTTCAACAGGGCTCAGGGACTAAATGGGAGGCAGACATTCAAATCACTATCATAGATCATTTTGGTCTAGACAAGCATGATGCTTTAAAATACCAAGGTACTCATGGCGGATTTGCAGCTTGGTGGGTTTTACAACATATGAGAGGATATCAGCCTTTCAAAACAAAGATTACCATCACAAAACGATTAAGCAGTGAATATTAAATTCTTTACAATGAATGTTTTACTAAACTATATTTTCACCGTGTTGCTATTTATTATTCAAATCGCATGTAAAGATAAAATAGCAGACATGAGAATAATCCCAGTTCCATCTACTGACATAATGTATCAGCCTGAAATTCAAGATAAAAAAGTGAAGGGCATCATTCAATATTTTGTTGTAAAAGACTATCCTAGTTCAGATGCTGCAGATTCTATTCTATTCCGATATGCAGATAGTTGCCGAATGAAATTCCAGTCTGAATTTGAACAGTATTCTGCATATTTCTATAAACAAACTAAAGCAACAAGCTTAGAAAATATTAGAAAAAAAGGGAAATACATAGAAAGAGAATTCGAAAGGGAGGACTTGATTTTTCATGTGTCTTGCTCAAGAGTAGAGGGTGTTTGCTTTAAGGATAAATATAAGAATGGAAAAGTGGTTCTGGAAAAAGGCGAAAAGGAAGTAAAGATTGATGATGTAAAACAGTAATTCCAAAGGTGCTGGCATTTTTCAATATTTTATAGTGAAAAACTACCAAGATTGTAATAAAGTAGATTCGCTGGTATCTCGTTTTTGCGATAGTTGCAAAAACAATTTTAAATCAAACTTTATCAGCTATTCGGCCTTTTTTACAAGCAGACACTTGCAACATCCGAAGACTCTATTTCTGCAAAGGGAAATTATTGAAATTTGATCTAGATGACTATAAGTTGGTTTATGAATTTTCATGTCTGAATATAGGAGGATGTAAATCTCATAAATACACAAAAGGTGTTATCGTTCCTTCTAAAACAAGTAAAAAAGTTATCATAGAGGATGTTAATTAGCAGTAAATAACTCGGCAAAGTTTTAATAAAATGCCAGCTTGTTAAGCTGGCATTTTATTAAAACAGTTTATAACAACCCCCTCACCTTCTCCACCACTGCTTTCAAATTACTCGCATCGGTTCCACCCGCAGTCGCCAAAGTTTTCTGCCCGCCGCCGCCACCTTTGATGATCGGTGCAATATGTTCTTTGATGATCTTGCCTGCATCCAGTTCCCTGTTCTGCGCAATGATCTCTTCCAGCAACACGGCCACATTCGCTTTGCCGCCGATATTGGCAACGAGTACAACGATATAATCGGTGAGGTCGTTCTTCAGATCAAAACATAATTTCTTCAACGCATCCGCATTGGTCACTTCCACCTCTGCACCTAAGAAGTTCAGGCCGTTGATGTTCTCAACTTTATCAACCAGCTCTTTTCGTGTAGCAGCAAGCTGTTTCGTTTGCAAAGATTCCATCGACTTGTTGAGTTGCGCATTTTCTTCAAGCAATCCTTCCAGGGCTTTCTTCAGGTCCTTCGGATTTTTCAAAGTGGTCTTCAGCTCATTCAACAATTGTAACTGGGTATTGAGGTATTCTTCCGCAGCAATTCCGCTCACTGCTTCAATTCTTCTAACACCTGCAGCCACTGCGGACTCATGTAATATTTTAAAGAAGCCGAGTTCACCGGTATTGCCTACGTGTGTACCACCGCATAGTTCGATGGAGTAGTTAGGGTCCATCACCACCACACGCACCACATCACCGTACTTCTCTCCAAACAAAGCCATCGCACCCATTGCCACTGCTTCGTCTTTACTCATGCTTTTGATAACGACAGGAAGGTTCGCTCTTATTTTTTCGTTGACGATCTTTTCTATCGAAGCGATCTCTCCGTCGGTGACTTTAGCAAAATGCGAAAAGTCGAAGCGGAGATAATCTTCATTAACCAAACTACCTTTCTGCGCTACGTGTGTACCGAGTATTTGTCGTAAAGCTGCATGCAACAAATGCGTAGCGCTATGATGAATAGCAGTGTGCTGGCG
>JAEZDC010000057.1 GCA_023429825.1 Bacteroidota bacterium
GGCGAACCTTTCCTATGGCTTAGCGAAGTCATCCGATGGCTTGGCGAACCTTTCCTATGGCTTAGCGAAGTCATCCTATGGCTTGGCGAACCTTTCCTATGGCTTAGCGAACCCTTCCTACGGCTTGGCGAGGTTAGTAGAAGCCCCATCGAACGCATTCCAGGCTCAACTCATTTGCTTTTTAGTCCAATCTCCCTCAACTATGCACTATCATCTATCTGCTATAAAACACACATTTATGTGATATATAAGATTCCCCTCATATGGTAGTAAAACCGCACCTTCGCAACAAATCCCCAATATGGCTTCAGTAGCAGCTTTCGCAGGTTCAGTACCTGCCAACTATGACAAATATCTCGGCCCCGTTCTGTTTGAACCTTATGCCCTGGATATTATCGAAAGATTACACAACCCGAAAAATGTATTAGAGATCGCTTGCGGAACGGGTAGAGTTACCAAACACCTCGTAGGCAAATTGCCTTCCGATGGTACACTCACCGCCACCGATATAAATGGTGATATGATCGCCATTGCGAAAGATGTAGTAAAAGATGAAAGAGTAGAATGGCAGGTAGCCGATGCACAACAACTGCCGTTTGAAAACAATAGCTTCGACCATATCATCTGCCAGTACGGTGTTATGTTTTTTCCTGATAAGCAGCAGGCGATGAAAGAAGCGTATCGTGTATTACAGCCTGGTGGTAAATACATATTTAATGTATGGGATGAATTGAGCACTAATCCAAGATCGATGATCATCAAAACGACAATGGAAGAGATCATGGGTAGCGATGCGCCTGATTTTCTGAGCAAAGGTCCTTACTCATGGTTTGATCGTGCAGAGATCAGGAAAGTAGTGGAAGCAGCAGGATTTAAAAATGTTACGATGGAAGTAGTGCAGAAGACGGGTACATATGATAAAGTAGAATACCTGCTGAACGGATTTGTACATGGTTCTCCGTTAGCATCGTATCTCGCCAACCAAACCGAAGAGTTGAAGAACGAGATCGTCAGCCGCATGAAAGCAAAGATGACTGCAGAACTGGGAGAAACAAATGTGCCTTCCCCGATGCAGGCTTTGGTTTGGACGATGGAAAAATAAAAGCAAGTAGTTTTCATAGGGTACGGATAATTAAAGAGGGCTATGTCTATAGTCCTCTTCTTTTTTATAAGTTCAACCCACTAATCTCATAAAAATCTACGGCCGTTCTACATTTTTCAGCATTCGGTAAAAAAAACTTTACGTAGAGGAAGAAATATTTTCAGCGGCTTTCATTTAAATTAATCTGCTATCTACCAATTAGTAGTATCAAGGGCTGGTAGCCGTTCATCCATTTTGTAGAAGTTCACCACAAATGTGCTTTGGCATAGGTATAGTGTTTGAATAGTATGTTAAGAATCGGAATTGATATTCAAAACAGGCTTTAATTTAAAAAGGGACTTAAATTATGGAAGAGACTATACTCGTATTGGGAGGAGACGGCTATTATGGTTGGCCTATCGCATTAAAACTTGCTGTTACTCGTCCGCACACAAAGATCATCATCGTAGATAATGAATGGAGAAGAAAAACTGTTCGCAAGATAGGATCGGATAGTTTGTTACCCATTGCTCGTTTGTCAGAAAGAGTTGCTGCTTATCGCAACATCTACGGCAACAATAATCTTCACTACATCTTTATGGACGTTAACTCTGATGGGCTCGAAGATCTCATCGCAAAGGAACGTCCGCATACGATCTATCATATGGCTCAGCAGTGCTCTGCACCATACTCAATGCTGGGTTTGAAAGAGTCATTATATACGATCAATAATAACGAAGGAAATAACATGCGCCTCCTTTGGGCAGTGCGTAAACATATACCTGAGGCACACATCATCAAGATGGGCTCAATGGGAGAATATGCCACAAGCGGTGGAATAGATATCGCTGAAGGTTATTTCTATCCTGAGTTCAACGGCAAGAAAGCGGTAAATCCATTGCCTTTCCCTCGCCAGTCAGACGATGTGTACCATACATCTAAGATCAACGACAGTAACTATATCTCTATGGCCTGCAGAAAATGGGGCTTAAGAGTTACTGAAGTGATGCAGTCTACTTTGTTCGGTGTATACATCGATGAGATGGCGAACTGCGAATCACTCTATACTCGTTTTGATTATGATGATATTTTCGGAACAGTAGTGAACAGGTTCTTAACCCAGGCAGTTGCGGGACATCCTTTAACTGTATACGGTAAAGGAAATCAAACAACCGGTATCATGCCGATGAAAGATGCGGTGAACTCTTTAGAGATGATCGCCGGTACAGTGCCTGATGCAGGTGTGCATAAAGTAGTGAACCATGTTACATTGGCGAATAACACGATCAATGAGCTCGCAACATATGTAAAAGAATTAGCTGAACCTTTAGGATACAATATCGAGATCAACCATGTGTTTGATCCACGCAGTGAAAGTGCAGCGAAGAAGTATGATATCAAAGTGATAGCAGAGCATGTGAATGATAATGTAGCTGTTACTTCCATCAATGAAATATTAGCCGAAACATTTGGATTGATCGCTAAGCACAGGAGTAGGATCAACAGCAATGTATTCACTCATCATATCCATGCCTTCCGTGGTAAATACACAGAAGAAACTTCTAAAGCATCTGAAGTTGATGTGACAGATGAACAATACTGGACTGTTTTCCGTGAAAGCAATTTTGATATAGAAAGAGTGAACCTCAACCCTGGTACTTTGGGTACGGCATCCGTGGCGGTGAAGAATGTAAGAAAAGATGCAAATCTTACTAAGCCGGTTGAAGGGAACCCACTTGGTATGTATGAATTGGGAAGAAAGAAATTAGCCGAGATCAGATCGATCGCTAATGAGATATGGCCATCTGATGGATATGAGTTAGCAGTAGTGAATGGCACTTCTCAAACAGTGAATTTGTTAGCACTATCAATTCTTAGAGCATTCAAGCAAAAAGGTAAAGGCAAATTGAAAGTGCTTACTACCAAACATGAGCATCCTGGCGGTATCGGTGTATTCGAACACCTGCCTGAGTACGAAGTGCATTATGTGTGTGATGATGTGTTGAATGATGAAAGAAGATTGCGGGTTGCAGTTAACGAGATACAGCCACATATTTCCTTTATCTCCCACGTATATTATGCAAGCGGCAATTTCTCTCCGTATGAAAAGTGGAGCAGAGTGATCAGGGAAGAGTTGCCTTGGTGTAAGCAGGTGCTGGATGTAACTCAGTCGATCGGGTTACATGATATTCCATTCGGTACGGCAGATGTAGTCATCGGAAGCCTTCATAAATGGGTGTTTGGTCCACACGGTAGCGGTGTGTTATGGTTAAAGGAAGACTTCCATCAGTGGATAGAAGGTTTGTTCTGGAATGGTGTAGGCATCACTGATTCACATATCGCGAAGCTGAGTTTGCAGGGCGGACAAGACTTTATCATGTATGCTGAAATATTGGAAGCGTTGAAGTTGTATAAGAATGTAGGTAAAGATGTCGTGCTGAAACGCTCAGGCTATCTTTCAGAAGTATTCAAGGAGAAAGTACAGGATGTATTGGCAAAATATAATATCAGGTTTAAGATACTTAACACCACATCAAATGCTCCGTTGTTATCAGTTGCATTGATTGATTACAATCCGTATGAATTGTATGCAGAGCTGAATGAGACAGGTGTGCATTGTAAATGTATCATAGACTATAAGAAGGGAGGTGAAAGCTTCAATATCCTCCGGTTCGGTTTACCCTACTATGAAACTGTAGACCGGTTAGAGCAGGCAATTGAAACCTTCGAGTCTACACTGGAAAGACAATTAAAGGTTGTAGGTATGGAAGTTTCGCAACAGCCTGTCGAGGAAGCACAGCCTAAAAAAGAAGCGGTGTTGTCAGTTGCAGCTTAATAGTCATATTGGATAACGCAATCACTAACTCTCGGTACGATAAATGATATACAACGAGAGTTAGTGATTTCATTTAAATATTTTGAAATGAGAGTTTTGGCCGTAGCCTCTGGTGGAGGACATATTACAGAGCTTTTACGTTTACAGCCGGCATTTGAAGATCATGAATTGATCTATATGTCAACGCATGAAAGCTTTGCTGCCTCTGTAAAAGGATTTGAATACCACGTGATTCCTGATTTTAGCCGTTGGAATCCTTTAAAGATCCCTGCGGTGATGTATAAGATCTATAAAAAGTTAGCTCGCATCAAACCAGACGTGATCGTTACCACAGGAGCAGCCCCGGGAGTGATAGCCCTATTCGTTGGGAAAATATTGGGCATTAAAACCATTTGGGTAGAAAGTCTTTGCCATGCAGAAAAAGTTTCTATCAGCGGAAAAATGGTGGAGCTTTTTGCAGACAGGGTGTACACACAGTGGGAGCATCTCGCTACGTCAAAGATCGTTTACGCCGGAAATATAATGAAATAAGTACCCGACAGGGCCTATAAATAGAATAGAAAAATAGACGATAAAATGATATTTGTAACAGTGGGCAGTCAACTGCCCTTCGACCGAATGATAGAAGCAATTGATGAAGTTGCTCCGTTACTGCAGGGAAAAGAAATTATTGCCCAGGTGGAAGGATCTAACTATACACCTAAGCATTTTAAAACGCTTGCTTATATCGCTCCGGCAGATTATAAAAGCTATATAAATAATGCGGAGCTGGTAATTAGCCATGCCGGTACAGGAACTATATTATCAGTTTCTCAAATGAAGAAACCGTTGATCGTTTTCCCTCGTCTAGGTAATTTGAGAGAGACCAGGAACAATCACCAGATGGCCACCTGTAAGATGCTGGAATCACTTTGCAATCTGCAGGTAGCATACAATAAAGATGAATTAAGAGAAAAGATACAGTCATACTTGAAAGGCGAGTTGCCTATTATGGAAGAGATATCTCCATATGCATCTGATCAAATGTTGAATTCTATTAAGTCATTCATCGAAACTGAAAAGAAATTCGTTATTACTCCTGCGCCTACTTTATAATTGGTTGAATTATTGTTGATTCTTGCTAAACAGCAGTATGTCTTCAGCATTATCAGTTTCATCTTCTTCAAGTTGGATCAAAACTGCAGCAAGGATTGGTCTTTCTGCCAAAGGAGTCGTCTATTGCGTTAGCGGATTGCTGGCTACTATGGCCTGCCTGCACCTGGGCAACAACTCAGCAAAAAATGCCGGCACCAAAGGCGTATTCAGTTTTATAGAAGATCAACCATTAGGCAAATGGTTATTACTTGCCGTTGCACTAGGATTAGCGTGTTATGTATTCTGGAGATTATTGCAATCTTTCAAAGACACAGAAAATAAAGGCACTGATAAAAAAGGATTAGCTAAACGCTTCGCCTATTTCTTTAGTGCATTGGCATACGCCGGTTTGGCCGTATATGCATTCAAAGCATTTCTAGGCGCGGGCGATAGCGGAAAAGACAATCGTCAAAGCTTCACATCAGAATTACTGCAACAACCTTTTGGACAGTGGCTCGTTGGTATTGTTGCAGCGATCATGATAGGAACCGGTTTATATCAATTGTACCGAGGCATCTCCGGAAAATACAAAAAATATGTACGGGATGCTTTACATAAAGATGCTGCTAAGTGGATCACAACTGCAGGAACTATTGGTTATTCTGCAAGAGGAATTGTGTGGCTCATTATCGGGTGGTTATTTATTAAAGCTGCATTGCATTCAAACGCTAATGAAGTAGGAGGGAGCGATAAAGCATTCAGCTGGCTGCAAGACTCCTATGGAACGTTGTTACTGGGTGCTGTAGCCATAGGTTTGATCTGTTATGGTGTGTTCACTTTCTTGAGGGCTAAATACCAGGATATTCATACAAACTGATCATCCCTTACATTTGCCTTTCACCAAAACTGCTACCATGCCATCTTTCGATATCGCCAGTAAGGTAGATCTGCAAACCTTAGACAATGCCGTGAACATTGTTAAGAAAGAAATACTGAATCGTTTTGATTTTAAAGGTTCACACATATCTGTAGAGTTGAACAAAAAAGATTTCATACTCAACCTGGAAGTGGAAAGCGATATGCAGATGAAGCAGGTGATAGACATCATCATCAGCAAAGCGATGAAACAGAATATCGATCCTTCAGCATTTGATTTTGAAAAAGATGCCTATCCCAGTGGCAAGTTGGTGAAGAAAGAAGTGCCTGTCAAAAACGGATTGAAACAGGAAGATGCAAAGAAGGTGGTGAAGTTGATCAAAGATTCCGGGCTGAAAGTTCAGGCGCAGATAATGGATGATATAGTACGGGTAACCGGCAAAAAGATCGATGATCTGCAGGATGTGATCGCTCTGTGCAAAAATGGTAACCTAGGAATGCCCCTGCAGTTCATCAATATGAAAAGCTAGGAGAATGCCACTATAGCTCAGGGCTTTCACCTGTATAGGCCAGGTATATCCCATGTATATTCCATGTATATCCCATGCATATTTCATGAATGTTCCTTGTATAGGCCGGGACAACTGATTCAAGTATTTGGTTTTCAAACAGATCCCATTCTATCGGGTCGATGAAAGGATTGTGATGCTATGAAATGCTAAAAGCTGGTATTTAAAGGTTTTAAGAGCATTTTTATTTTGCCTCCACCCTTGTTTTCCTTAGCTTTGCACCTCTTTAAAAATCGTACGGCAAAATCCGTGCGCCCTAAAAAATAAAAATATGAAACAGGGAATCCATCCACAAGGCTATCGCCTGGTTGTTTTCAAGGACATGAGTAATGGTACTTCATTCCTTGGCCGTTCTACCGCTGCCACTAAAGAAACGATTCAGTTTGAAGACGGCAACGAGTATCCGGTAGTTAAGCTTGAAATTTCTAACACTTCTCACCCTTTCTTTACCGGTAAGAATATGTTGGTTGACACTGCAGGACGTATTGACAAGTTCAAAAAGCGTTACGCCAAGAAAGACCAGTAAAACTTTTTATAGAAATTCGAGATCCTGTCTGCAAAGGCAGGATTTTTTTATTTTACCTAAAGGTGTTTGTTATTCACGCAAAGGCGCAAAGTTTAAAAGGCACAAAGAGGCGTTCGCTTAATAGCAAGACTAGAATCTTCCTTGCCTTGCAGCATGTTCAAAAAGTAAGAACTTAGCGGCTTAGCTTCTTTGCGTGAAAATCTTTATTGCTTTGCACCAAGCCTCAACTGCATAATATAATCTTCCTGCACCACGCCATTACCAATATCTACATCTTCTTCAGCGATTACTTTAAAGCCCATCTTCTCATAAAAACCTTTCGCCGGGTTGAACCTGTTCACGTTCAGAATAAGTTCTGTGGCGCCTGCAGCTCTGGATATCTCTACACAATGAAGGATCAGGGCTTTTCCTGCACCTGTTTTTTGAACACCTGGTAATACATATAATTTATGAAGTTTATAAACGGAAGGTTTTATTTCGCTGATGCCGGCAAAACCAACGGGATCATTATGATGCTCTGCAATAAAAAATGAATGCCCATCATTGAATTGTTTTTCTAACGCCTCAACAGAATAGAAATGTTGCAGCATGTAATACAATGCTTCTTTCGATAAAATACTGGCATAAGCTATAGGCCATGTAGTATAAGCTATATCACGAATAATATAAATGTCATTCAAGGTTGCTTTGCGGATTGACAGCCCGGAGTGTAGTTGTTGATTCATGAATGATCTTGGAAAGTTTTGATTGCTGCTTAATGGCTTTCAAAGATAGTTTCACCGCAACATAATAGGAAAATAAAGCACCGGTGATCAACAGCCCGCCTGAGATATATTTCGTTACACTGCTGGTTTCCGCCAGGAAAAGACAAGTGTCATAAATGCCGTGAAAGAGTATTGCTATTAAAAGACCTCGAAACAAATACGTTCTTCGCTTTAATAAATTGAATTTAGCCATACCTGCATAATAGCCCATCAAAACTGCAAAAGCAGCGTGAGCCGGTACAGAAAGAAACATTCGCATGATAGCAGTTGAAGCACCATGTAAATACACATACCCTACATTTTCTATAGTAGCGAATCCCATACTGATAAACACGCTATATACGATTCCATCAAGTGGTTCATCGAATGACTTAAGTGGAAAGGCAACCTTTTTTAGAACGAAGAATTTCAATCCTTCTTCACATAACGCGATCACTGCAAAAGATTGTACAATTACATGAATAGTAGGTGTGGCATTTATATCTCTTAAATAAAGTGATACAGTTTTAGAAAGCCAGGTTTCCAAAAATATACATGGAACCGCGATTGCTACACCTAGAAAAAAGCAAAGCAGCAATAAACCTAGTGGTTCCCTGCTGTAACGGTCTCTCAAGTAAATGAATAGACAGATGAGTATTCCCGGCAAAATGGATAGGAAGAGCAGGTCCATGAGAGGATATAAGAGAAAACAATGCCAAGCTAATTAGCGAATTAGCAGATTAGCAAATGAGGGAAAGAGGGAATTACATGTTCGCTAAACTTTCCTCAATTGTCTTGATACGGGCTTCAGCATCAGCCTGTTTTTTACGCTCAAGGTCAACTACTTCAGGTTTGGCGTTTTGTACAAAGCGTTCGTTGCTGAGCTTTTTTATTACACTGCTGAGAAAGTTCTTTTGGTATTCAAGGTCTTTTTGTAACTCATCTTTCAATGCGGAAGTATCTAATTGTTTTTCCGTTTCGATAAAAAATTTGTCTTTCTCTACTGCAATGACTATCGAATTTGTAATTGGTTCACTTGTATATAATATACTTGCATTCACCTGCTTGCCAAGAATGTTTTCAATGGCTCTAAACTGGGCATTGTTGCTGCTCTGGATGTGCAGTTTTACCTGGTCTTTTGGTTTTAGTTGGTTTTTTGCTCTTGCTTCCCTGATAGAAGTGATAACGTTCTTCAACAATTCACCTTCGGATAAAACAGCTTTATCAGGAGTGGTGAGTTTGGAATATTGCTTAACACATAGATCATCCTTTTGTTCTTTGATCAAATGGTAAAGCTCTTCAGAAATAAATGGCATGTAAGGATGCACCAATTGCATCAGTTGCTCAAAGAATTCAACTGTTTTATTGTATACCGCAGACTCGATCGGTTGTTCGAAACCCGGCTTCACCCATTCAAGATACCAGCTACAGAAATCATCCCATATGAGAGAGTAAATTGTTTTAAGCGCTTCGCTCAACCTGAATTGATTCATTAGTAAATCTACTTCTGCTCTTGCTTCGTTAAGCCTGTTCTCAAACCAGTTTACCGCAAAGTTTCCTATTGAATTATTAAGACTAACTGCTAGCTTTTTTCCTTCCCACATTTTGATCAGCTTCAAGGCATTCCACATTTTATTGTTGAAGTTGCGGCCTTGCTCTAAACTAGCTTCATCAAATAAAAGATCGTTGCCCGCAGGAGAGGAGATCATGATTCCGAACCGAACCGCATCCGCTCCATATTTATCTATCAGATCAAGCAGATCAGGAGAATTCCCAAGGCTCTTACTCATCTTCCTGCCTTGCTTGTCTCTTACCATTCCCGTGAAGTACACGTCTTTGAATGGTTTTACATTTCTATACTGCATACCAGCCATCACCATTCTTGCAACCCAAAAGAAAATAATATCCTGCCCTGTTACTAAAACAGAAGTAGGATAGTAGTAATTAATCTCTTTATTATCCGGCTCATTAATACCATTGAATACTTCTATTGGCCACAACCAGGAAGAGAACCATGTGTCCAATACATCTTCATCCTGTTTTAACTGCGCATTGCTTATTGAGTATTGAGCATTGAACATTTCTTTAGCTTCAACTTCATTCTCTGCCACCACGAAATTTCCTTTGTCATCATACCACGCAGGAATTCTTTGTCCCCACCAAAGCTGGCGGGAGATGCACCAGTCTTTTACATTCTCTAACCAATATTTATAAGTAGCCAGGAATTTATCACCCGGATGAATTTGTATCCTTCCTTCCGTCACTTCTTTCAATGCAGGCTCTGCGAGTTCTTTCATCTTCACAAACCACTGGGTAGATATTCTTGGTTCTACTACTGCATTTGTTCTTTGAGAAAAACCAAGACGAGTAGTGTATTCTTCTTCTTTAGCCATTAAACCATCAGCAGCTAATTGTTCAACCGCTTTCTTTCTTGCTTCAAACCTGTCTAAGCCAATAAACACTTCGGCGGCTTCGCTGAGTGTGCCGTCTTCATTTAAAGTATCAACGATCTGGAGGTTGTGTTTCAATCCTAAGTTATAGTCGTTGATGTCATGTGCAGGCGTAACTTTTAAAGCGCCTGTTCCGAATTCTTTATCTACGTATTCATCAAAGATGATTGGCACTTTTCGGTTCACTAGCGGAACGATCGCTTGTTTTCCTTTTAAATGAGAATATCGTTCATCTGTTGGATTAACGCAGATAGCAGTGTCGCCCATTATTGTTTCAGGGCGTTGTGTTGCAATAATGATGTATTCATCGCTATCAACGATCTTATATTTTACATGATAAAGTTTTCCCTGTATCTCTTTGTATTCAACTTCCTCATCACTTAATGCAGTTTTTGCAGAAGGATCCCAATTGATCATTCTGGCACCGCGATAGATCAATCCTTTTTTGTATAGATCGATGAATACTTTGATCACTGCTTTGTAATAGTGATCATCCATAGTGAAGTTGGTGCGATCCCAATCCACACTACAGCCTAATCTTTCAATCTGGTTATAAATAATACCGCCGTACTTGTCTTTCCATTCAAATGCATATTTCAGAAACTCGTCACGACTGAGCTTGTTTTTATCAATCCCTTTTTCCTTCAGCATTTGTACAACCTTCGCTTCAGTCGCAATAGATGCATGGTCACTACCGGGAACCCAACAGGCATTGAAGCCACTCATCCTAGCTTTTCTTACTAGAATATCCTGCACCGTTTCATTGAGTGTATGCCCCATGTGCAACACACCGGTAACATTAGGCGGGGGAATAACGACAGTAAAAGGCTTCCTGTTATCGGGGATGCTTTTGAAATAATTCTTGCTCAGCCAATGTTTATACCATTTGCTCTCAACTTCTGCCGGGATGTAGTTTTTACTTAATTCCATATTGCCATTAAAATTCCTGTGATTTCGGGGAAACTACAGCCTGGTGCATATAGCCTCCCGCCTCAAACGGAGGGCTGCAAATCTACATAAATGCTGGTGAGGAGGAGCAGGATTTGTAGGAGAATGAGAGCCTGTCGCCAATAGATCGGAACGACAAAAGGATTGCGACGCAACAGGCGACGCCACGAAGTGATGTAGCTGGTATTAAAAAAAGAAAAGGAGTATGTATAAAGGCTCAGGCTGCCTTCCATTGAATGTATGATACTAAGGCAATAGCGGCGAACACAATGGCTACAATAACAAGGTTTCGCAAAGACTCGTTGTCGATTTCGAAGCGGGAAGTTCTTTCCATGGTTCTGCTTTTTACAGGTGATAAAAACAGCCTCCAGAGGATAAAGGATAGAATTTAAAGGTTAGAATCCATGCGCTTGCCCAAAAAGTTTATCAGGATTCTAAAGATAAGTTTCACATTATAAAAAACAAAATATTAGGGCAGATATTTTTTATTTAGTTTGCCACCATGTATGCGATCGTGGATATAGAGACGACGGGCAGCCATGCAAGCGACAATGGTATTACCGAGATCGCAATTGTGCTGCATAACGGTAAAGAGGTGGAAGGAAAATATTCTACGCTGATTAATCCGCAGACTGTCATTCCTTCATTCGTTTCTTCACTCACGGGTATTTACAATTATATGGTGGCTGATGCGCCATTGTTTGGAGATGTGGCATCTAATATTCACTCGTTACTTAAAGACAGGATATTCATTGCACATAATGTAAATTTTGATTATAGTTTCTTGCGAGCTTCTTTTAAAGAACACGGAATTGAGTGGCAGGCAAAAAAACTGTGTACGATACGTTTATCGAAAAAGGCTTTTCCGGGACTGAAGAAATATGGATTAGGAAGTTTGTGTGATCATTTTGGAATCATCAATAGCGATAGGCACAGAGCAGGTGGCGATGCGGAAGCAACAGCTACACTTTTTGAAAAGATATTAGAGAAAGGCGGTGAGCAGTTAATAAAAGATTTTCTGAAGAAAGAGAACAGGCAACAGATCATCCCTGTGAATTTACCTGAAGAGCAGATCAAAACTTTACCATACGAGCCCGGAGTGTATTACTTTCATGATGCAAAAGGGAAAGTGATCTATGTAGGAAAAGCTAAATGCCTGAAGCAAAGAGTCGTGAGCCATTTTACCGGATTGGATACGGGTAAGAAAAGACAAGCCTTATTAAAGGATGTGCACTCCATAACATTTACTACTACTCCAACAGAATTTACGGCAGCGATCTTAGAGAGTGTTGAGATTAAAAGACTATGGCCAAAGTGGAACATTAGTCAGAAACGATTTGAACAACTCTGGGGGATTTATTTATTTGAAGACGCAAGAGGCTATTTGCGGTTAGCTATTGATAAAAAGAGAAAATATCTTGAGCCGGTTGCATGTTTTGCATTAAGAGCAGATGCACACAATACATTATGGCAATTGGTAAAACAGTTTGATCTGCATGCAGGACTGTGTTTTCTGGATAAAACGATAATGAATACCGATCTTCCTGATATTTCAATTTATAATACCTCCGTTCGGCTTGCAATTGATTATATGCAGCAGCAAAAGAAAACTTTTATTATTAAAGAAAAAGAAAGTTTTGTATTGGTGGAAGATGGGAAATTCTATGGCATGGGCGTAATGAAAAAGTTGAAAGAGATGCAATTGGAAAAGTTGAAGAAACACCTTACACCTTACCCTGAGAATGAAGTGATCAAGAGTATAATCAGACAGTATGTGGAAAAATATCCTTCGAAAGTAATGAGACTTGATGCTTAACTAATTAAGGCGTATCAAGACTAGATCTTGCTTATTCAATTTTTTCTTTACCTCAGCACCAGCTACATTCGCAGCCCTCTAAATTTCTTTTATTCTATGATCGAATTTTCTCAACAGGTTGCAGTTAAACTCAATATCCGGAAACAACAAGCAGAAGCAGTATTGGAATTGCTCGCTGAAGGTGCGACAATACCTTTTATTGCACGTTATCGTAAGGACAGAACAGGTGCTTTAGATGAAGTGCAGATACAACAAATTCAGGAGGAGGCGAAAGCTTTGAAGGAATTTACTGAACGAAAGGCTTTTATTGAAAAGACGATCACTGAGCAGGAGAAGATGACTGAAGCGCTCCAGGAAAAGTTGAATAAGGCAACCACTATCGCTGAGCTCGAAGATATTTATCTGCCATATAAGCCTAAGCGTAAAACAAAAGCACAAACTGCTAAGGAAAATGGTTTGGAGCCTTTAGCAACTACAATACTCGAACAAAAGGAAATTGAGTTAACTACAGAAGCTGAAAAATATATCAATGAAAAGGTAAAGTCTGCTGATGAAGCTTTGCAGGGTGCAAGAGATATCGTCGCAGAGATGGTTAATGAGAATGCAGAAGTCAGATCCAAGCTAAGAAAGTTATTTGAAGATACAGCTACATTGCAAAGTAAAGTCCTCGGCGACAAAGAACAGGAAGGTATCAAGTACAAAGATTATTTTGATTTCAGTGAGCCGATCCACAAAATTCCTTCTCACCGCATACTTGCTGTAATGCGTGGTTTCTTAGAAGGTTTTTTAAGGATGAATATAGCACCTGTTGAAGAAGATGCTCTATACCTTCCTGAGCAGATGTATATCAAAGGTCAGAATGCCAGCACAGATCAAATCAGGAAAGCGATTAAAGATGCGTACAGAAGATTATTGCAGCCGAGCTTAGAATCTGAATTCAGAACTGCATTGAAAACAAAGGCTGATGAAGAAGCTATAAATGTTTTTGCTGAAAATTTAAGGCAGCTATTGTTGAGTTCTCCTCTTGGAAGTAAACGAGTGTTAGCAATAGATCCTGGTTACAGAACCGGATGCAAAGTGGTTTGTTTGGATGAGAAAGGAGAATTACTCCATACAGATCTTTTTTATGTACATGAAGGCAACAAGCAATCTGAAGCTGAACATATCGTTAAGAACCTTGTAACCAAATACAACATAGAAGTCTTCGCCATCGGAGATGGAACTGCAGGAAGAGAGACTGAGCAGTTCATTAAAAAACTTAACCTCGGATTACCAGTGTTTCTAGTTAACGAGGATGGTGCTTCAGTGTACTCTGCATCAGAAACGGCAAGAGAAGAATTTCCTGATAAAGATGTTACTGTAAGAGGCGCTGTGAGTATCGGCAGAAGACTGATGGATCCATTAGCTGAATTAGTGAAGATCGACCCTAAGAGCATTGGTGTTGGACAATACCAGCACGACGTAAATCAATTCAGATTAAAAGAAAAGCTCGATGCAACTGTAGTAAGTTGTGTAAACCAGGTAGGTGTGAATTTAAATACTGCGAGTAAGCATTTATTAAGTTATGTGAGTGGTATTGGGAATACACTCGCAGAAAATATTATTAAGTATAGGAGTGAGATTGGAAAATTCAATGAGCGTAAACAATTATTGAAAGTTCCAAGATTGGGTGATAAGGCTTTTGAACAATGCGCAGGATTTCTTCGTATAAAAGACGGTAAAGATCCACTAGATAAAAGTGCTGTGCATCCTGAAGCGTATGAACTAGTTCAAAAGATTGCGGCAGATAACAATGTTAAGCTGGAAGAACTCATCGGAAATGAAAAGCTCATCAATTCAATAGAACATAAAAAATATATCTCAGAAAAATTCGGCGAACATACAATCAAAGATGTGTTGAATGAATTAAAGAAGCCCGGTCTGGATCCCCGATCTGAAGCCCAGCTTTTTGAGTTTGCCAACATCTATAAAATAGAAGATGTACAGGTGGGAATGGTGGTGCCGGGTGTAGTTACAAATATCACACGCTTTGGTGCATTTATAGATATTGGTGTAAAGCAGGATGGACTGGTGCATGTGAGCGAAATCGCTCATCAATATATTTCAGATCCGGGTGAAGCATTGAAACTAAATCAACAGGTGCAGGTGAAAGTTTTAGAAGTTGATATTGCACGAAAGCGAATTGCGTTGTCGATGAAGCAAACACAGGAAGCGCCGGCGAGAGCAAGGAGAGCGGAGCAGGGAGGCGGAAGAAATAGGCCTATTCAAAAAGAACCTGCAACAATGGATGATGCATTGGCAGCGCTGAAGAATAAATTCAAAAGATGATCACAGGATTTTCCTCAACGATCTTTCAGTAGCTGCAATTGTTTTATCAAGATCATAATAGCTCAACGCATTACTCAGGAACCATGTTTCATATGCAGAAGGTGGAAGATACACGCCTTCCTCTAGCATTGCATGGAAAAATTTATTGAACAATGCATTGTTTGCTGAAGCCGCTGAAGCGAAATCTTTCACCGGCTTATCATTAAAATGAACAGAGATCATCGAGCCAAGATGATTGATCACAAATGGTGTTTTTGCTTTTTCCAAAGCATCCTTTAACCCTTTGTGTAAATAATTTCCTTTTTCTTCCAGATCACTATAAACAGAAGGATTATTTTTTAAATGGGTAAGCAAAGTATAGCCAGCTATCATCGCCAATGGATTTCCGCTTAACGTTCCAGCCTGGTAAACATTTCCAAGCGGAGCAATATGTTTCATAATCTCTAACTTACCACCGAATGCACCGACAGGCATTCCTGCGCCAATCACTTTTCCATACGTAACAAGGTCGGCATCGATATTCAGTCTCTCTTGTGCACCTCCTTGAGCTAAACGGAAACCCGTCATTACCTCATCGAAAATGAAAATGATATTTTCTTCTGTGCAGAGTTTTCTTAATCCTTCCAAAAAACCTTCTTTGGGAATGATACAACCCATGTTACCGGCAACAGGTTCAATTATTATTGCTGCAATCTCATTTTTATTTTCAGCAACAATTTGCTTCACTGCTTCTAAATCATTGTATGCTGCAGTGAATGTATCTTGTGATACACCTGCAGTAACACCGGGAACAGTTTGAATATTGAATGTAGCCACACCACTTCCGGCTTTCACTAAAAAACTATCTGCATGTCCATGATAGCAACCTTCAAACTTGATGATCTTATTCCTCCCCGTGTAACCTCTTGCTAAACGAATCGCACTCATACACGCTTCTGTACCACTGCTCACCATTCGTATCAAATCAACATTTGGTACCATGCTTTTTGCTAACTCAGCCATTTCGATTTCCAGTTCAGTAGGTGCACCAAAGGAAGTCGAATCAACAGCTTTGTTTTGTATAGCTTCCACCACAGGTTCAAACGCATGACCCATGATCATTGGCCCCCATGAATTGATGTAGTCGATGTACCTATTCCCATCCGCATCAAACAAATATGCACCCTTCGCATTCTTCATAAAGATGGGCGTGCCACCTACACTCTTAAATGCTCTTACAGGAGAGTTCACACCACCGGGAATACTTTGTTGTGCCCGTTCAAATAGTTCAATGCTCTTATTGATCATGGAAGTTTTTTTATGTAGCCAGCTTCAGTAATTCTATTAATCTTCGTTGCGTCGCACACTTGTACTGCAACGCATGTTTCGTCATTGCGATAGTAACCGCACTGCATCCTTAGCAAAGTATGACGCGATCATATCAGCACCCGCTCTTTTCATTGAAGTAAGCGTTTCAATGATAGCTTTGCTTTCATCTATCCAGCCCATCTTTGCTGCAGCTTTTATCATTGCATATTCACCGCTAATATTGTAACAACTTACCGGAACATCAACAGCATTCTTCACTTCATGGATAATATCTAAATAAGACAGTGCAGGCTTTACCATTACGATATCAGCGCCTTCTTCAACATCCATCACTGCTTCTTTTACAGCTTCTATTCGATTACTGTAATCCATCTGGTATGTTTTCTTATCACCAAATCCCGGAGCAGAATCTAACGCATCTCTAAATGGTCCATAAAAACAAGATGCATACTTTGCACTGTACGCCATGATTCCTGTTTTAGTGTAACCACTTTCTTCTAAAGCTTGTCTTATTGCAGCAATTCTTCCATCCATCATATCACTGGGAGCAACGAAATCAGCACCAGCTTCCGCATGGCTTACACTCATCTTAGCTAATACTTCCACAGTAGCATCATTAACGATCTCGCCATTCTCTACAATTCCATCATGACCATAAGATGAAAATGGATCAAGCGCCACATCCGTCATGATCAACATTTCAGGCACTGCATCTTTGATAGCTCTGATACTTCTCTGCATCAATCCGTCTGGATTCAATGCTTCTGTTCCTTTGTTGTCTTTTAATTCATCTTTTGATTTTACAAACAGCAATACACTCTTCAATCCCATACTCCACAAATCTTTTACTTCTTTCACAGTAAGATCAATTGATCGCCTGTAATAATTTGGCATTGAAGCAATCTCTGATTGTTCATTCTCTCCCTCAATAATGAACAGAGGAACAATAAAATCATTGGGAGTAAGATTTGTTTCAGAAACCAGGCTTCTTATTGCAGGAGATTGTCTAAGTATTCTATTTCTTCTTTGTAAATACATAATTTATATTTTAAAACCACAAAGGCTTTAAATCAGAAGTCACAAAGACTTTGTGGTTCTTTGTGACTTTATGTCTTCGTGGTCAACTACACCCATTCTCTCGGATGTAAACACGCCTGTAACAATTTATCTTCTTCGCTTCCTGCCCCTGGCTGATAATTGTATTCAAACCGTACAGTAGGAGGCAAGCTCATCAAAATACTTTCTATCCTTCCGTTTGTTTTCAAACCAAATAAAGTCCCTCTATCATTCACAAGATTGAACTCAGTATATCGTCCTCTTCTTATTTCCTGCCAGTGCTTATGCCTTTCTTCAAAAGGTGTATTCTTTCTCTTCGCAACTATTGGAACATATGCAGGAATAAATGCGTCACCACAAGCCTCCCCAAAATCCATCCAGAAGTTCACATCTTTATTTTCATCGGGTCGTTGGTAATCATAAAAGATCCCGCCAATACCTCTCCGTTCTTCATTCCTGTGCCAGTTCACAAAGTAATTATCACAAACTTCTTTGAACTTAGGATAAAATGAAGCGTCAAAAGAGTCGCAAACGTTTTTGTATACCTGATGAAAATGCTTTGCATCTTCTTTAAATAAATAATATGGCGTGAGATCTGTGCCCCCGCCAAACCAACGATCGATCACTTCACCAGCTTCGTCATATAGCTCAAACATTCTATAATTACAATGCACAGTTGGTACAAAAGGATTGTAAGGATGTATCACTAAACTCAACCCGCATGCAAACCATGAATGCCCGTTGATCTTAAGCTGGCTTTTCATCAGCTCTGTAACTTCTCCATATACAACAGATGTATTCACTCCACCTTTTTCAAACACATTTCCGTTGCTGATCACTCTCGTCTTACCACCACCACCTTCAGCCCTTTCCCAAACATCCTCAAAGAATTTTGCCTTGCCGTCAGCGTCTTCCAGGGCTTGGCAGATCCTGTTTTGCAGATCATGAACGTATGCTATCCAGTTCTCCTTTACATTCATCTATATTCTTTTACTGCTTCGACAAATGCCTTCGCATGATCAACAGGAACATTTGGCGTAATGCCATGACCTAAATTGGCAATATAATTTTGTGTACCAAAACCGTCGATCATTTCCTTTACCCATTGTTTTATCAGTGGAATTGGAGCAAGAAGTTTGGCAGGATCGAAATTACCTTGTAACGTGATGTTGTTTCCTGTTAGCTCTCTCGCCAACTGCGGTGTAATACTCCAGTCAATTCCAATACCCGAAGCAGAGCTTTTGCTCAGATCATTTAAAGCGTACCAGCTTCCTTTTGGAAACAGAATAACAGGTGCATCATCTTTCAACGCATCTGAAATTTGAAGGAGATATGGCTGCGCATAAATTTTAAAATCTGCGGGAGATAAACTTCCAGCCCAACTATCAAACACCTGCACAGTATCTGCACCTGCTTTCACCTGCAGCTTCAAATATTTTATCGTAACATCAGTGATCTTCTGTAAAAGTTGATGGGTAAGCTGTGCCTGTGTATATGCAAATTGTTTTGCCTTATCCCAGGTCTTGCTTCCTTTTCCTTCCACCATATAACAAAGGATGGTCCATGGCGCTCCTGCAAAACCAATCAGAGGAACTCTGCCATTCAATTCTTTTTTGGTGAGCGATAAAGCATCGTACACATATTGCAAATTATTTTCCGCATCAATAGTGATAAGGTTATCTATATCCACCTGCGACTGCATTGTTTTAGGCAATGAAGGCCCTTTACCTTCTTCCATCAATACCTCTACACCCATCGCTTGCGGGATAACCAGGATATCTGAAAAGATGATCGCAGCATCTACACCAACCTGGTCAACTGGTTGTAATGTGATCTCCGTAGCAAGTTCGGGAGTTTGCACTCTTGTAAAGAAATCATACTTCTCTCTCAATTTAATATAATCAGGTAAATACCTGCCTGCTTGTCTCATCATCCAGACAGGAGGACGTTCAACTTTTTCTTTTCTCAGGGCTCTTAATAAGAGGTCATTCTGTAAACTCATTCGTAACAATTAATATTCTCAAAATAAAACCGGGCTGCTGCTAAAACAGCATCCTGGTTTGGTGACTCACTTATGATCACCTTATTATCTGTGAAATCTGCAATTGATTCGGCTGTGGTATTGCCAATCGCAAAGCAGACTGTTTTTCTTTCAATCTGGTTAACACTAAAAAAACTTTGTACCGCGCTAGGGCTGAAGAATAAAATTCCATCCAGATCTGTTTCGGCTACTTGCGGTACTTCATGAGTTTTGTACAAGACGATCTCATGAACCTTTACGCCGTTCTCCCGTAGAGAGTCGGGTAATTCGTCTCGCCTTTTATCGCCACAAAAAAATATTACCTCCGTTGTTTTATGGGCTGATATCTTCTTTGTTAGATCAGATGCATATTGAGCTTCATCGACGATGATTCCGTCTATCTTTTCATTTGCTACTATTGCTTCTTTTGTTTTTCCGGATAGGCAAAATATCTTCCAATCGATAACATAATATGTGTCTTCAACATGCATGTACTTGCTTAATATCTCAACTGCATGTTGACTGGTAATGACAATGTGGAGTACGCCTCTTTGCGCTAATCCGATAATCTGTTCCGATATCTTTAAATCAACAACTGGCTCTATTGCTATGAATTCCTGTTCGATAATGTCTAACTGATTCATCTTCGCTTTTTCTAAAACCGAAGGATGAAGTTTTTTTGTGCTTAAGATTTTAGGCTTCATCTGTGAGCCCCTTTTTTCTAATTGAATCTACAATTGCTTGTCCTCCATTCTCAAATAATACCTTTGCTGCGTCAATACCTAAAGAGGCAGCATCTTCTCTAGGAAGAGAAAGAGATACGTGTTGCTTTTGTTTTCCATCAGGACTAACAATGTTCCCCTGGAAATAAACGTACTTATTTTTTACCTCAGCTAAAGCACTGATAGGAGTAGAGCATCCACCCATTAATGCGCTAAGAAAGTCTCTTTCAATTTTTGTAGCTAAAGCTGTTTTGCTGTGATTGAAAGGCTGGCACGATTCGAAAGCAAAATCATCATTATCCCTGCACACAATCATAATAGCACCTTGTGCAGGTGCGGGCAGCATCCAATCAAGGTCTACTGAATTTTCCGGCCGGAGACCAATCCTTTCTAATCCTGCTGCAGCAAAGATGGCTCCATGCCAGTTGCTTTCCTGTAACTTACGAAGACGTGTGTTAACGTTTCCTCTCAAATTTTGTATTTGGGTATCTGGAAAGGTATTCAACCACTGGGCTATCCTTCTAATAGAACTCGTTGCCACGATCATGCTTTCAGGAGTTCCAGGTTTTTCAGGATGTTCTGCTAAGGGGAATTTCCACCTTATTTCTTTAGATCTTTTCCCGCCGGATGTAAAAATGATATGTTCGACGATATATTTTGAATTTCGTTGACTAATGTTCGGGTGAAATACTAAAATATCTTTATGAGAAGCTCTTTCTAAAACCGCAGCCTGTTGTATTCCTTCTGCCAACTGCACCGGCACATCTTTCATCGAGTGGACTGCAATATCGATCCTGTTATTCAGTAACGCGGCGTCTAAGGCTTTTGTAAAAACTCCGGTTACTCCTAATGCGTATAAGGGAGTTACCGTATCAATATCTCCTTCACTTTTTATATACACAAGTTCAGAAGCAACACCTGCCTCTTTCAAAAGATTTTGCACGAGTGTAGCCTGCCACACAGCCAATTGGCTTTCTCTTGTTCCTATTCGTAAAACTTTTTGCATTACGCAGTTCCTATGAAGTCGTTGATGGCTGCAATGTAGTGACAGCCACGTTGATTTTGTGTTTTAATTTTACCGGCAGTTTCATTAAGTACCTGCTGGATCTTTACATCAACGGTCTTTGAGCAATAAGTAGAATTTACATATAAGGGGTGCGTATAGATCTCTTTCAACTTAATCTTAAGATCTTTTAAAACGGATGTCTGTTTTCTAAGCTTACACCAATCAGCAAACTCATCCATCAATTCTGCAATGATAGCTTTTGCCTTTGGAACCTCTTCAAGTCTTTTCTTCAGCGTCTCATCTCTCATCTTACTCAGCTCATCCACATTCACTAACTGAACATTTGAAAGCTGACGTGCCTCTTCCTCTACATTGTAAGGAATTGAAAGATCAATGATAAGTTTTGAACCTGCATCTTGCAAATGCTTTTTCAATATGATGGGTTCAGTGGCATTTGTAGTCGCAAGAATGATATCAGCTTTGGCTAACGAACTATCCAACTCATCTATTGAGGCAAAGTTCAGATCAAGTTCCTTTGCCAGTTGTTCAGCTTTTTCTGGTGAACGGTTTATTAGCGTAATATTCGTTGTATCTAAATAATCAACTAAGTTTTTGCAGGTGTTACGTCCGATCTTTCCTACACCCAATAATAAAATATTTTTATTCCTTATATCTAAAGCCGTATTTCGAATGTATTGAACAGCAGCAAAAGCGACAGACACAGTACCTCCGCTTAGTTGTGTATTATTCTTGATGAGTTTTGAAGACTGCAGAACGGAGTTGATCAGTCGCTCTGTAAAAGCACCTACAAGACCATGTTCTTTGGAGAATTTAACCGCTGTTTTCAATTGACCAACAATCTCGTAGTCACCCAAAATTTGAGAGTCCAATCCTGCCCCGACATTAAAGACATGTTCTATCGCGTCTTTTCCACTCTTTATATAAGCAGATTGAATGAAGGCATTGGCATCACCTGCAGTTTCAGTGCATAAAAGTTCAACTAATTGAGTGGCGGAGTGAGCAAAACCGTAGATCTCAGTACGGTTACATGTAGAAAGAACAAAGAGTTCATTTAATCCGTACGAATGAGCTAAGGCCAGCAGAGATGCATATTGATCATTATTTATTGCATATTGGCCTCTGACTTCCGCCTCTGCTTTTTTATAATTTATTCCGGCAACAAAAAAACTATTCAAATCCATTCTTTCGTACGTTTCTATTTATTACGCAAAAATAACCTGAGTGGTTTTCTTCAACCTGATTAGCGTCATAAACACTGTCATTTATGTGTCATGTTTGACTGAATAGTTATAAAGCAGAACCCAATTGGTATTATTTACATTTGCATTTAATTATGAATTCACATAAACATGCTATTGTATTAATGAATTTGGGTTCACCCGATTCAACGGAACTGAAAGACGTAAAGAAGTATCTCACAGAATTTTTGATGGATGAAAGAGTAATTGATAAATCATACCTGGCAAGAACATTATTAGTAAAGGGCCTAATTGTACCATTTAGATCACCAAAATCAGCAGAAGCATACAAATCGATCTGGACACCGGAAGGATCACCGCTTATCGTTTTGACAAAACAATTACAATCTGCAGTGCAGAAGCAATTGGACGTGCCTGTTGAAATTGCGATGCGGTATGGTAATCCTTCAGCCACATATGCATTGGATAAATTATATAAAGAGAATCCGCAACTTGAAGAGGTGATTCTATTTCCTTTGTATCCTCATTATGCTATGAGTAGTTATGAAACAGCCGTGGAAGATGTTAAGGCTGTTCACGAGAAAAATCAATATCCTTTCAAGCTTGCTACTATCAAACCTTATTATAATAATGATCTCTACATTGATGCCCTGGCAGAAAGCATTAAACCTTTTTTGCAACAGGAATTTGATAAGATACTTTTCAGTTATCACGGCGTACCTGTTCGTCATATTATAAAAGGAGATGTTACCGGATGCCACTGTTTGAAAGTGAATGATTGCTGCCATACCGCGTCCCCTGCACATAAATATTGTTATCGACATCAAACAATCGTAACTACAGAAATGGTAGCAGCGAAACTGAATTTGCCCAAGCAAAAAATTGAACAAACATTTCAATCAAGGTTAGGCCGGGATCCATGGCTGGAACCTTTTACTTCAGCAAGGCTTGAGCAACTTCCGAAAGAAGGTGTAAAGAAATTATTAGTTGCTTGTCCCGCTTTTGTAAGTGATTGCCTGGAAACACTGGAAGAAATTGCAGAAGAAGGTAAACACACTTTTTTACAAGCGGGCGGAGAATCATTCACTATGATACCTTGTTTGAATATTCATCCTGCATGGGTCTCTGCTGTAACAAAATGGGTGAAAGATTATATGAATGGCAGTAAAGAAATGGTACTCAATTAAATTTGCTTAATGGCTTATCAATACTTTAAAGCTTTGCATATCATTTTTGTGGTGACCTGGTTTGCAGGTATGTTTTATATGCCGCGGCTTTTTATTTATAATACCGAAGCTAATGATAAGCCTGAGCCGGTAAGACAGGCATTGAACGAACAATTCACTATTATGATGAAAAGACTTTGGTTCGGCATCACCTGGCCATCAGCAATCATCACGCTTATATTTGGATTGATCGTTTTATTTAAAGGTGGGTGGAATAATCTTTTGTTTGATGAGGCCGGAAAATGGCTGCTGGTAAAGTTGGTATTCGTTTTTTTTCTGTACATATATCATCTGAGTCTTCATTTTATCTATAAGCAACAGATGAAAGGAATATTTGCTTATTCGTCTTCAAAACTCAGAATATGGAATGAAGTGGCCACCATCTTCCTCGTTTCCATTGTAATTCTCGCAACAGTAAAACAAAGCATGAGCTGGTTGTGGGGATTGATTGGCCTCATCCTCTTCATCATTTTATTAATGAGCGCCATCAAGGTCTATAAACTCATCCGCGAAAAAAAGTCGCTGTGAAATAATTCCACATTTCTATTGATCTCCACTTACATGAAAGTTGAATGTCTTGAAAAACAGACTGGCTTGGAAATTGACTAATCAGCATAATCAGAGAGAAAAATAGTCGATAGACGAACTTATGCTGTGCAGACCTATTTTATATTGTATCACAACAATATTTCTAATTACGATCGTTACAAATTCCTATGGGCAATTATGCCAGGGAAGTTTAGGCGATCCGATCGTGTTCATCAACTTTGGTTCAGGTCCAAATCCAGGGCCGGCATTATCTGCAGCAACTACTAATTATCAATATGTAGACTCCATGTGTCCGAAAGATGGAGCCTATACAGTTACAAACATTACCACACGATGCCATGATAGTACATGGTTTACAGTAACAGATCATACCAACAATGGTAATGGATATTTTATGTTGGTAAACGCATCTTTTCAGCCGGGGCAATTTTATCTTGATACGGTTTCAAATTTATGTGCAGGAAGTACTTATGAATTTGCAGCCTGGCTCGTGAATGTAAAGCGACCGGTATTATGTTGGGGGGCTACACAGATCATCAACCCTGATATCACTTTCAGAATAGAAAGGCTTGATGGAACGCTGTTGCAGTCATATAACACAGGAAGTATTGTTGCAACAGATCCAGCCACATGGAAGCAGTACGGCTTTTTCTTTACAACACCTTCAGGAGTTAATACAGTGGTGATAAGGATGGTGAATAATGCGCCTGGCGGATGCGGTAACGATATCGGGTTAGATGATATCACATTCAGGCCTTGCGGTCCGCAAGTGTCTACTGCAATAGTAGGAGGGATATCTTCCAGTGAAGACAGCTTATGTGAGGGTACAGCAAAGAATTATACACTTAATGCACAAGTTTCATCAGGTTACAATAATCCCGTTCTTCAATGGCAACAAAGTTCTGATGGAAATATCTGGAATGATGTGCCCGGTGCTACAAGTAATACATTGAGTCAGAGTTTCTCTGCAACAGCTTCAACCGGAAAATACTATTATAGGATACTGGTTGCTGAATCAGGAAATATGGGATCGGCAAATTGCCGGATCGCTTCACAGCCGGTTATAATAACTGTTGTTCCGAAAGAAAATATTTCCATTTCCAGTAATAGCCCTGTTTGCATTGGGTCAGCTATCAACTTAAACGCACAAGGCAATTCAATAACCTGGACAGGCCCAAATAGTTATTCCGCATCCGGAACTAGCGTGAGTATACCTAATGCACAATCATCTAATGCAGGAACATACTATGCCATAAGCACTAAAGGAAGTTGCAGTTGGAGGGATTCACTTGTAGTTAGTCTACTATCTGAACCAGCTGTAACTACGAGCGCAAGCAGTTTAAATGTATGTGAAGGAGATAGTATACAATTGTCTGCAGCAGGAGCAGTAAGTTATCTGTGGGGTCCTTCAAATGTTTTTACTGAAAATACCTCTGCAAACGTAGTAGCTAGAAGTATACAAAATGTTTTATGCAGTGTTATCGGAAGTGATGCAAACGGTTGTACTGATACGGCCTATGTTCAACTGAACATTATAAAAAAGCCGCAAGCGATTGCAGGACCAGATGTTTCTATTCTCAAAGGTTCTACCGTTCAGTTGAATGGCGCTGCTCTTGGAGACAGCATCACTTATCATTGGACACCGGATTATGCCATTACCGGTAAGCAATCACTCTCGCCTTATGTAACTCCTCAAACAGATACTACTTATATACTAAATGTAGAAAGTACTGCCGGTTGCGGAGTGTCTAGCGATTCAGTGAAGGTGTTTATCATTCCTCAGTTATTTATTCCAAATGCGTTTTCACCTAATAATGATAATGTCAATGATAAATGGGTGATTAAAGGATTGGAATCATTTGTAGGTAGCAGGCTAAAAGTATTCGATAGATACGGTCAGGTTGTATTTGAAATCAGAAACTCCGCACAACCGTGGGATGGCCGAAAGAATGGAAAGGACTTGCCTGTAGGTACTTATTATTATTTGATCGAACCAGGAAATAACATGAAGCCTTTGGCTGGTAATGTTACCATTTTCCGGTAGGTCTAAAAGATGGGTGAGGTTTTTGATTTAAGAAAGCGGTGACCTAAAATATTTCTCAAACATGTTAAACAAGATTTTATCCATGCTGTTCAGGCTATGCCTATTTGTATTAATTATAGGTATGACCTCTTGTGTAAACACAAAGAAGGCAACTTATTTTCCTGACATTAAGAACGCTGAATTTGCTGAGCAGTATACAGAGCCGCTGATTCAGAAGAATGATCAATTAAGTATTGTGGTTACGAGCCGTAATCCAGAAGCAACAGAAATATTCAACAAACCGAATTATTCTGTTATTGCCGCTTCAAGTGGTACCGGTGTTACATCTTACACCACAGGTTACCTTGTAGACCAGGAAGGTAATATCGTATTCCCCATTTTGGGGAAACTTCAAGCAGAAGGGATGTCACAGAAACGACTCGCAGATTCTTTAGCTGCTCTGCTCTCTGACAAAAAATTGTTAACTGAACCAATAGTAACTGTAAGGTTGATGAATTTCAGGGTTACAGTGCTTGGTGAAGTGCAAAGACCAACAGTTGTAACAGTTCCTAACGGAAAGATCACTCTGCTTGAAGCCTTAGGAATGGCTGGAGACATGACGGTTTATTCTGAAAGAAATAATGTGTTACTGATAAGAGTAGAGGATGGAAAAAAGATCGTTCGTAGGATTGATCTTACTGATCCTTCTTTTGTTTCATCATCACCTTATTATTATTTAAAAACAAATGACGTAGTATACGTTGAAACAAACTCTGCAAAGATCGGTAGTGTTACTCCGTTAAGGCAATCACTTCCGGCTATACTTAGCGGGTTATCATTCCTAGCAATTATTATAGATAGACTAACACGATAAGCGATGAAAAAGAAAATTATCTCAGCGCAGGAACCTACTTTAGTAGAAGATGTAACATATAAATACGTACCATATTGGCCACTATTCGTATTGTTGATCATTCCATGTTTTATATTGGCATGGGCATACTTAAAGGTAAGAACTCCGGTATACGAGATCACTGCCAGAATGCAGGTGAAAGATGAAAAGAAAGGAGTAGAGAACGATCAGATCACAGAATCTATCAGCTTCCTATCTGCTAAAAGTATTGTAGAGAACGAAGTAGAGGTGATACATTCAAAAAAGTTTGCAGAAGAGATAGTGAGAGACCTTAGTTTGTATGCACCTACTTATTTAAAAACGAGAGTAAAAACTACGTCAGCTTACCTCACATCGCCTATAGTTATTGAAGCGCTTGATCCATATGCTATAAATACAAAGGAACCCAAGAAAATCGCTTTCTCCTATGACTTCAATAAGAAAGCAGTTACAATTGAAGATAAGCAGTATCCTATAGATCGCTTTGTAAATACAGCTTATGGAACTCTAAAATTTAAGCAGAATCCAAACTTCAAGAAATCTGAACAAGGGCAACTTTCCTTTGAGTTAGTTAATCCAAAAGGTGTTGCCAGCGCAGTGTATGCAGGGATGGATGTAAGCGCAGTGGGTAAAACTTCCAGTATAGTTGATATTAAGTATAAAGATGAAGTGCCTAAGAGAGGAGAAGACATTGTTAACCTCCTGATGGAAAAATATAAAGCTGCAACGCTCGAAGCAAAAACGGAATTAGCGAAGAATACAATTGCATTCCTCGATACTCGAATTGCTCGTGTTGTAGAAGATCTGAATGCATTGGAAGGCAAGATCCAAAAATTCCGATCGAATAAAAATGTAGTTAACCTAACTGATCAAAGCAGATTGTATTTGCAGAACGTAGCAATGAACGATCAAAAGATCGCTGATATCAATTCTCAGTTATCGGTATTGGGACAAGTGGAGCAATATGTTACTGCGAATCAGAATACACCTGGAGTAGTACCAACTGCACTAGGCGTTAATGATGTGCAGCTCTCTAAAATGCTTGAAAAGCTTTATGAAACAGAATTGAATTATGAGCGGTTAAAGCAAACTACTCCTGAGAATAACCCAACAATGCAAACTTTGGCTAGCCAGATCCAAACTTTAAGACCGGCTGTAGTAGAGAATATTAAAAACCAACGCATAAATCTGGAGGCAACGAAGAGCAACCTGAGCTTAACAAACAATAGTTATAATTCAATGCTGGGAACAGTTCCCGCTAAAGAAAGAGAATTGGTAGATGTGAGTCGTGATCAGGCGATCAAGAATAATCTGTATAATTTCTTATTGCAAAAGAGGGAGCAGGCTGCTCTTTCATACTCGTCTGCAGTGATAGAAAGCCAGGTTATAGATAAGGCTCAGTCTTCGGTAAGACCTGTTAGTCCTAACAAACCATTTACTTACTTAATGGCGTTAGGTCTCGCATTGATCGGTACAGTTGGTTTTGCAATGATCAGAGATGTGTTGCCGGGAACTATTCTCTTTAGAAACCAGGTAGAGAAATTTACAGCACTTCCAATCTTAGGTGAGATTCCTTACCTGAAAAGAGCAAGAGAAATCCTTACAACAAAAGATAATGCAGCAATTGCAGATCAGTACAGGCAATTGATCACAGCGGCAGGTTTATTCAACAAGAACAATACTCGTCGTAGGATACTGATCACTTCCAGCAGAAATGGTGAAGGAAAGACTTTTACCAGTACCAATATTGCAGTAAGCCTGGCAAATGCTGGTAAACGCGTCGCGTTAATTGATATGAATCTTCGTAATTCAGATCTTTCTAAAGCATTTAATGTTGAGAACATTCCGGGTGTGACTGATTTCTTATCAGGAGATGCCACGTTAGAATCAATTGTTAAACAAACAGAGTATAAGAATTTATGGTTGGTGCCGGTAGGGGAAGCGAATTCGAATCCAACCGGATTATTATTAAACGGTCAACTGGAAAAGTTATTAGAGGCGCTGGAACAGCAATTCGACTTTGTAATTATGGATTCAGCACCCACACATCCTGCTTCTGATCCATATATATTATCACAGGTTTCAGATCTTACATTATATATAGTAAGACATAGATGGACTCCTGCAGAATACATTAAAAAGCTTGATGAAAATATAGAGCTAAAGCCGCTTAAGAATCTGGCTATTGTATTCAATGGGGTGAAGCCAAGAGGATTCGTGGTAAAATCAAAGAGCTTTAGCTATGGCGTTGAAGTGAAATGATCTTAATTTATGCTCACGATTTAAAAGCTGTAGAAGGTCTCTACAGCTTTTTTATTTTTCACCATCCATGCTTAGAGCTCCATGAAATTGCACACGAGAGAAAAATTTTTAAAAAAAACTTACATTTTCTTAACAATGCCCTATTCGTGTAACTACTGCAATAAAAACTTCTAGAAATCAATTATTTCCAAAGCTGGTATGTTCACTATGGCTGCTGTTTTTTCTTCTTAAATGCTGCTTAGTATTAGCAAATCCTTGAATTTTTATTAAGAAATATGTTACTGCTGTACGGTTGTGCATGGCTTTTGTCTTATACCATTCAAAGGAAATAAACAAAAGGTGGGAAATCCTAAAGATTGATCAAAAGAAAAACTAGAATCATGAAAAGAGATGTTTACGATTGGCTAATAGTGTACACCAGGCCGGGCATGGAAAGAAAAGTTTCAAAAGAATTAAACAAAAAGAACATTGAAAGCTATTGCCCTTTAAATAAGGTAGAGAGAAAATGGTGGGCGCTAAAGAGAACGGTTGAATTACCATTATTCGCATCTTATGTATTCGTTAAAGCATCGCCAGATGAAATTAATGAATTAAGAAAGATTGAAGGTGTGATTAATGTTCTTTACTGGTTAGGAAAACCAGCTGTAGTTAAAGACTACGAGATCGCTATGCTGAAAAACTTTTTATGCAATCATCTTAACGTAAGTGTAGAAAGAACAGCGGTTAAAGGTTTTGAATTCGTGAGTAATACCAGTTCAGGCACCTATGTAATGCAGTCTGCAAAAATGACTGATGATTATAAAATGGAATTACCCACGATAGGATATAAGCTTACAGCAGGAAGCATTTCAATGGGTAGCAAAGTGGTTGCAATGCAGCCTGTAGCAAAAGTGGCAGAAATGAAATTACAGCCACAATATTCTACTGCTGGTTAAATATTTAAATGATCCCCGGATGATCACCGGGGATCATATTCTTTAAAATATGGATCACTCAATATCAGGCAAGAAAAGAACGCTTGCCAATTTTTTTTCTGCTTCTTTACTACAAATTGGCAACTACGTGTTGCCCATGATCACTTTGCCTATCATCTCCAGGATAATCGGTCCCGATAAATATGGTGCGATCAATTATGCGTTTGCGTTTGTCAGTTACTTTATTCTTTTCATCAACGCGGGCTTTGATTTGTATGGATGCAGGAAAATCGTGTCTTTCAAAGATGATAAACTGAAGATCCAGGAACTGTTCAGCCAGATCACCTGGGCTAAAACTTTTATTTCTGCCTTCACTACCATTGCTTTTGTGATTTCACTTTTTCTCGTAGAGCAGGTGAGACAGGAAATGTTGGTGAACATTTTTACATACCTGCTGTGTATAGGATGGATTCTTAATCCGAGTTGGTTGTATAATGGAATGCAGGATTCAAGAAAGTATTCGCTGTTTAGTTTTTTCTCAAAGCTGTTATTCTCTATTGCAGTTGTATTTGTGGTTCAGCAAAAATCTGATTACATCTATCAACCACTTATCACCAGCCTTGCGCATATTCTGGTTTCCTATATCTCACTTAAATATGCACTCAAGAAGTATAGTATCAGGTTACAAACTGTCTCATTTAAAAGCATAAAACAAACTTTAAAAGAGAACAAGAATTTATCTATCATCTGGTGGATCAGTAATCAATCTTCATCAACCGGGATATTCATAGCCGGGTTTATGCTGGCAACAATGGAGCTTGGTTATTATTCAGCAGCTTTCAGATTGATAGTAATAATACAATCTATTGTCTCAATGCCTTTAAATACAGTTCTCTTTCCTTACATAGGTTCAGCCTTTGCAAAAAGCTCAGAAGAAGGAATGGAAAGAGTAAATAAGACATTGCCTTATGTGGTGTTAATTTCATTAGGGATGGCAGGAGGAACTTTCCTGGTGGCAGAACCGTTAGTCATGTTATTCTTTGGCAATGCGTTCTCCGAATCTATTTTACTATTGAAAATTTTGGCGCTAGGGTTATTCTTCTCAACCATCAATATTGGGTTGGGTCAGCAGGTGATGCTTAATCTTAAGAAGGATCGCTTGTACGTAAAATTCATAACTGGGGGATTCGTGATCAGTATACTGTCGCTATTGCTTTTAATCAATATATATGGTGCAATCGGGGCGGCAATAGCCTGGCCTTTTGCCGAGGCTATCATGTTATTGGGATACATGATCTATTTCAATCGGCACAAAGTTCAGGTCATTAATGCCGGGTACTATTCCCCTAAATTTTTGTATAGCAACTTGTCTGCACTAGTAAAATCAAGAAAATAGCGCAGGCATGTTTTTAGAGATATAGTCTTCATTCTATAATTCCTGACCTATGTTTTATTTTGTAAAGAAGCCGAACTGGATGCGAAAGTTTTATGGTGACTGCTTGTGGGAAATAAATACCACAGAGAAGGTTTTGTACCTGACTTTCGATGATGGCCCAGACCCAGAAGTGACGCCATTTGTGCTAGAGCAGCTGAATAAATTCAACGCGAAAGCTACTTTCTTTTGCATCGGTAAAAATGTAGCAACACATACTTCGACTTATGATAGTGTTATAAAAGAGGGCCATGCAATTGGTAATCATACGTTTTCTCATATCGATGGGTGGAAAACCAGGAACTCTAAATACTTCACGGATATTTCAGAAGCAGGAAAATATATAAACTCGAATTTGTTTCGACCTCCATTTGGCCACGTAACCTGGAGGCAAGTTGGTAAACTGAAAGCAGATAGTCAATTGAAGACTGTCCTTTGGAGTGTTTTGTCTGCTGATTTTGATGAGAATACACCAAAGGAAAATTGCCTTAAGTATGTAACAGGCAACTCTAAAGAAGGATCAATAGTATTATTTCATGATACTAAAGGTGCTTCAAAAAACCTGCGATATGCACTGCCTCGAGCCCTGGAACATTTTAGTAGTAGAGGCTTTCGTTTCGAGAAAATAATTCCATAACTGGCAACAGCTTTGCTATACTAGCACGGGATCTACATTATGTCTGCATCTTATATACAACTTGAAAAGAATTTTATCAAACCTTCCTATATATACACAGGAAGCGTGCTTGGTTTTATAATGGGAGAGGTGAATCTATTTTTCATGATATTTCCCTTCAGTGATTTTTTTGTAACATTTGGTAGATGGATCAATCTAACATCAGTTACAAATGCATTCAACTCATTATTTGCTGCGGCATCAGTCGGGTACTTAATAGTTGCTAAACGGGTTCCGGCTAAATGGAGGAATGCGTTCTTTCTCCTGTTATTCACTGCATTTATAGTTTGTTCTTATCTATGGACTGACAGTGTAATGCAGCCGGATGCAAAAAATGCGATCAGAAGAACCGTTTTCACAATATTTCAAACACTTGCAATAGTTACAATTTTATTTGAAAAGGGTGATGAATACGTATTTACAGTGCTAAAGAGATTTGCTATCATCATTGCAATCATGAGTACACTGTCTATTGCTTTATTCCCTTCTGAATCCAGTTGGACAATCGATGATAGTGGGAGGAAGCAGGCATTTTTTTCATCGCCCAATAATCTCGGGCAATTTCTATCGTTCGCTTTTCTAATTATCAATTTTTATAAACGAACCGAATTTAAATGGTATATAGTAGTGCTTCTTAATGCCATGCTGATCTATAATGCCATTGAGTGCGATAGTAAGACCTCTATGTCAGGTGCAATAGTATGCGTAGTGTTATATCATCTTCGATTCCTGATAATTCCATTTCTGATCTTTGTTATTGGCGCAGGGTTATACCTCCCGATCTATACAAAAAAGTTTGAAAAAGGAAAAGCAGAAAAGATAGATTTCGCAAAGCGGGATCTGACTTTTACTGGGCGAAGCGACGTATGGGCGATCATGCAACGCGATATAAAAAATACTGACAAAGCAACTTTGGGATTTGGTCTTGGTGGATATTGGGGTGAAAAAGTGTATCATCCAAAAGCTAACATACATCAATTGGACTGGGCACCTCACCAGGGACATAATGGCTATCTCGACATACAAATACATCTTGGACTCGTAGGGCTTTTTTTATTCTTCTTATTCCTGATTGAATATTTCGGTACCATATTCAAAAAGATGAATAACCTGAATATAACAATGCTGTTTGTCTCGGTTATCTTTTGCATTAATAACATTACTGAAACGAGTTTCTTCAGGGGTAAGCACTTCTTCTTTGTGTTGTTGATGATCTTTTATTGGTATTGCAATTTTAAGGATAAAGAACGAGTTGTTATTGAAGAGGATGATGAAGATGAAGTTGATGATAAGGCGTATAGACCACTTCAAGTTCCGGCCTTTAATAAACCATAAGGATTAGTTGACTTAAAAATAGAGCTATGAAAAATTACCTTATTTATACTTTGGTTACATCCTGGGATGAGCCACCTCGTGCAAGGCATCAAGTGACGAATGAATTGAAGGAAGAAGGAAAAGTATACTTCGTGGAGAGGAATAAGGTAGGAAGACCACGGATTGAATTAAAGGAGATCGAGAAGAATGTGATTTTGGTCACTCCATATTTCCCGGTTGTTTATAAAGTAAGATATCGAACACCGGGTTTGAATGAAATATACCATCACTGGCTTTTAAAGAAAATAAAAGGTCTTTCAATAGATTTTGAAATGGTGATCAGCTTTGATTACACTGCCCATGCGATTCACCAATATTATGATAATGTGATTTTTTATTGTGCAGATGATAATGTTGGCTTTGGTAATTTCAATCCTTTCTTTATAAATCAATATCACACAAAGACTGAAAGATTGGCAGCTGAAAAGGCGAGGGCATGCATTGTAACTTCCGATTATATGGGCGTGAAGATCGGCAACTACAACACGAATACACATGTGGTTCCTTTAGGAGCTCCATTGATTAACTATACAAACATTGCATATCCTTGTAAAGAAAAGGAATTGCCAACATTAGGTATTGTCGGTTATCTCGATTATAACATGGACTTCACCTTGCTCTACCAGATATTAGAGAAATTCAGAACAATTTTTATTGGACCTGTTAGTGAAGCGAATAAACAGAAACTTGAAAAATATCCCAATGCAGAATTTGTGGGTCAGAAAACAGGATTGGAATTATATGAATGCCTCAGTAAAGTTGATGTCTGCATAGCGCCTTATGATGTTACTAAACTAAACAAAGGAGCTACTCCAAACAAGTTGTGGTTGTACCTGGCCTTGGGAAAACCGAGTGTGGTGACGAACATGCCAAATATCAAAAATTGGGACTTTGGCGATAAACTCGTGTATAAATGTGACAATAAAGATTTTATCGCAAACTGTATACAGGCTTATACTGATGATAACTACGAACTTTCTCTCAAACGTGTTGAATACGCAAAGAATAATAGCTGGAAAAACAGAATAGAAAAGATCAAGGAAATATTTTACCAGGCAAAAACTGATAATAATTCGCTGAAGGTAAATACCGGCAGTTTAGAAGCGAATCTCGATATGAATCTTTTATAGGTGGGAAGAAATTCCCCTATTGATGGTTTTCAATAAAAGTTTTTCACCGAAGGAGAAAAAGCTACACTGCACTGTTATTCAAAAGGTATATACAAAGGAGTTAGAAGCATTCACTTACGAAGTAGTGATCTTTCTATTTGAACTATCAGGATATGCTTCAATCTAACACTAAAGTTGGTACAAAAATTAGTTAATATAAGTATCTCATCATTCTCATAAATTTTCGTCATGAACAGTCGCTACAATAGCTTCTTTCAATTTCTTTTTACGTTTATTGATCTGTGGGGTATAAATATGGTGTACGTGGTGGCCTTGTTCTACTTTAAGTCACTGCCAGATATTCTGAATGATCCGGGTTCATACCTTTCCCTTTATATCGTTTGCAATATTGCATGGATGTTAAGCGCTGCAGCTACATCTATTTATATAAATACAAATTCATTTCGGTACAGTGTATTGGTAAAAAATACAATTGAGACCTACCTGGGATTCTTATTCTTCGTATTCGTTTATACGTATTTCGCACCCTTAAGTAATTCTGAATATTTTGTTCTTTCACTTCTTGGGGGATTGGCAGCTACATTAGCTTTGAGTAGATTATTGTATTGGATTGCAGGGACCGCAATACGATTGCATGAAAAGTTTGTTAGAAAAGTTGTGGTAATAGGATATAACGACGTAGCAAAAAACCTGGTAGATCAATATTTATCAGGAAGTAAAAATATTTCTATCGAAGGCTTCTTTGAAGATTATGATAAAGTAAGTGAATTGTCAAAGTACCCGATAATCGGAAGCCCGCAGGACTGTTTAAAGTATGCAGTGGAGCATAAGATCTCGACGATCTATTCAACACTTCCTGCCAAAGACCATCCATATTTATATGAAATGGCAGAGCAGGCAGAGAATAATTTTATACGTTTCAAATTTGCTCCGGATCTTCAAACCGGTATCAATAAGAATGTGCACGTTGACCTGTCTGATCACATTCCTATCATCTCATTGCGAAGGGAGCCATTAGATGACATCGCTAATAGAATAAAAAAGAGGCTATTCGATATTGTATTCAGCCTGTTTGTAATCGTTTTTATTTTGAGCTGGCTGATACCGATCATTGCAATACTGATCAAGCTTGATTCTAAAGGCCCGGTATTCTTCATCCAAAACCGATTGGGAAGAGATCTGAATAAGATCAGGGTTTTCAAGTTCAGATCGATGAGAACCACTGAAGCAGATAATCAATATAAGCAGGCAACGAAAGATGATCCACGGATCACAAAGCTTGGAAGAATTCTGCGTAAGACAAGTCTTGATGAACTGCCACAATTTTTTAATGTACTTCTGGGTAATATGAGTGTTGTTGGTCCAAGGCCACATCCACTTAAAATGAATGATGATTACAAGAAGATCATTGATAAATATATGATCCGTCACTTCCTTAAGCCAGGTATTACAGGTTGGGCACAGGTGAACGGATTCAGGGGTGAAACCAAAGACCTGAAAGATATCAAAGGCAGAATAGAACATGATATCTGGTATATGGAGAACTGGACGCCATGGCTTGATCTGAAGATCATATTCCTTACGGTATATAATGTTATTAAAGGAGAAGAAAATGCCTACTAAACAGTAGGTTTTTTTCTTTGTGATGTACTTCTATTTCCACAGTAACGCTTATCCGATTTTTATTTCCTACTGAAGAAAACTCGGTATCGATATCGATTTAAACTTTACTGCTGCTTTCTTATTGTCTTACAATATCCATTACAAGCTTTTTTTACTACTACTAAAAATGCCCGTTCTATTTTGTAAATAGTTTCTGGTTTGGCTCAATTTTTTATAATGGTTTGTGAAGAAATTTCAATTATCCATTATGAAAAATATTCTACCAGTTTATGTGCTGATGGCAACCTCATTAATATTGGGAAGTTGCAAAAAAGAAAAGATAGATGAATACACTGTTACTGCAGACACTACGGGAGTTTTAAAGAATGCTGCGTCGTTCCCTATAGGTGTCGGTGTAAGACTCGATCTCTTTAGAAATAATCCTGCATATCTTTCTTTAGTAAAGTCGGAATTCAACAGTGTTACGTTCCAGAACGAGCTTAAACATTCTACGCTTGTTACTAGTAATGGAACTTATGATTTTACAAGAGCTGATGAATTCGTTAGTCTTGCGCAATCTGCAGGAATGAGAATTCACGGGCATTCATTAGTTGGGTTCCAGGGAAACAATGCGGCTTATTTGTACTCACTCACAAACAATTCAAATGAAGTGAATGCAATTCTAAACCCGGGTTTTGAGCAGGGCAGCGGAAATACATTTTCTAACTGGACGACGCAAATTGCACAAGGCGCAGTAGGAAGTTTCGAAGCGGTTCCTTCTGCGATCGTAGGTGGTTCAAGAGCTATGAAGGTTAACGTAACCACACCTGGGCAGTTTCAATATTCCATGCAGGCGTATACCGATATCTTTCCGATACAGCCCGGAAGTTCCTATACATTATCTTTCTGGGCTAAGGCTGATGCGCACGGAAGTAGATTTAAAGCTGTTATTCAAAACACTACTTACCAGGAAAAAACATTTTTCCTTACTCAAAACTGGGAAAAATATACATGGGCTTTTACAGCTCCTGAATCATGGTTAGGTTTAAAGTTGCATTTTCCATTTGCGGGTAACTTCTATTTTGATTCGGTAGCACTACCTCGTCCTGTATCAGGAATTTTCAATATTGACAGAGCTAAGTTGGAAAACTCCATGAGAGATTTCATCACCACCACTGTCACCAGGTTCAAAGGTAAAATTGCTTCATGGGATGTAGTTAATGAGCCCTTAGAAACCGGTACAGGTGCTTTAAGAACAAAGCCAAGAACGGAAGTATTAAATAACGAGAAGTTTTACTGGGGTGAACATTTAGGCAGAGATTACATTGCCAATGCCTTCAGGTATGCCAACCAGGCTGATCCTTCTGCAGAGTTATATATTAATGAAGAAGCACTGGAATCTGATCGAGTGAAAGTTGATTCAATGGTGAGTTTAGTGAATTCTTTAAAAGCCCAGGGTGTACCAATCCATGGAATTGGATTACAAATGCACCTCACTTTGAAGAATGATCGCAGTGCAATTGAGAATGCTTTGCAAAAACTGGCAGCTACCGGTTTAAAGATCAGGATATCAGAAATGGACATAAGAATGAACCCATGGAATCTTGCTGATTTCAAAGCAGCAGACGATCAGATCATTGCTCAAAGAGATCTATATCGGTTCGTAATCGATTCTTACTATAAATATGTTCCGGCAGCTCAAAGATCAGGTGTGACTGTTTGGGATTTCAGCGATAAACATAGCTGGGTGGTTACTACGCAAGGCAAAATTGATTTTCCTGCTTTGTATGATGCGAATTATCAAAAGAAACCTGCTTACTATGCATTGTTATTAGGCTTAAAGAAAAATCAGTAGGATTGATAGTAATAGCGAATTAAAAAGCCTTGAGAATATCAAGGCTTTTGTTTTATTATTTTATTACTTCTTCTATTACTTGTCCAACACAGCCACTTGGCATTTGTATTTTTAAAAGAGCGGCTAACGTAGGCGCAATATCAGTCATATAGACTTCTTTATTGCTTTTACCTTGTTTGATTCCCCATCCATACCATAGCAAAGGAATATGTGCATCATAAGCATACCATACTCCATGAGAAGTGCCTTTAGACCAGCCATCGTACCATTGTGGCTTATAGTTAAATTGAATATCACCACTCAATTTCTGGTTATATCCATTTGCCATCATGTTCTTAAGCTGTCCAGGTATAGGAGCGGATGAAAGATCGGTTAATTCAAAAGCGTTGGCAATAAAAGGTTGTTTAAGAAGATACTTTATAACAAAGCTTGTTAGCTGTATTTTATTACTTTCAGTTACTACCTCGTCATTATAATATACTTGATAGTTAATGATCTTGCTTACCGCATTTTTTAAATTGAACTGTTTCTCGATTTCAGCATTCAATTGCTTCTGGATCTCAGCATCGTCATAAGTTCCTGCTGGTATTTTATTGTCGTTCAAAAAACCAGGAACATGTGCAGCGCCATGATCAGCGGTCAAGAAAACTGTATATTGATTCTTTCCAACTTTTTGGTCCAGGTAATTGAAGAATGAAGCAAGATCAGCATCTAATCTTAAATATGTGTCTTCAACCTCAATACTGTTAGGCCCGAACTCATGGCCTATATAATCTGTTCCCGAAAAACTAACTGCTAGAAAATCTGTTATCCCATCGTTGCCTAGTTTCTCGCCTTCGATAGCAGCTTTAGCCATATCAACGGTAAGTGTTAAACCTTGTGGCGTATATCGTAAACTATTGTACTTGTCTTTTGTGATCGTACTTGTAATATGCGGGAATGTATTATCCTCACCCGGAACGATATTTTCATAACGCTGGCTGTCTGCTGTACTTTGTAAATAAGTATTGATAGGATATAAGGTGTTCCAGTTTTGTTGCAAATATTTATCTGCTAATTTTTTATCGTTAAAGTCTTTTGCCCACTGGGGAAGATCATTCATATAATAAGTGCTGGAAACAAATCCTCCGATCGCATTGTCATACCAATAAGCTGAATTAGCAGAATGACCTGCCGGTAATATAGAACCACGATCTTTAAAAGCAATGCCCACAACTTTTGATTGGAAATTGGTAGCCAATCGCAATTCATCTGTAATAGTTGTAGCCCACATATTTCTGGGCGACATTTTTCCTGCAGTGGAATTACTCCCAACAGTAGAAACAGAATTGTCTTCAGTGCAATAAACATTGCGGTTTAATTCTTTGCTGAACCAATAGTTACCCATGATGCCATGAACGGCAGGAACAGATCCGGTATACACGCTTGCATGACCTGCTGCAGTATAGGTAGGCGTGTAAGGAATAAAAGTATTCTCACAATTAAAACCGCCATTCATCATTCGTTTGAATCCCCCTTCACCATACCGGTGGTAATAGCGGTATAAGTAATCCCATCGCATCTGATCAACCACGATCCCTATAACCAATTTAGGTCGTGATAGTTGACCAGTTTTAATTTGAGCAGCAGCAGAAAGGCAAATAAGTAACGAGGCGAATGCAAAAATTTTTTTCATGTACACCGTTTGGAGGCAGTGAAATTAAATCACAATTGTTACTCAAGGATTATTTAAGTCAAATTTATTACAGCTTCAGAAAGGCCTTATTGTTGCATAGGTGGCAAAAAGAGCCTAAATGGAGTCTGAAATAGGTTCTGTTTTTTTCAATGGAATAATTTGCCTGGCTACGGTGATACTGCTTTGCTGGCTGGAAATTTTCCTCCTGAAGCGTAGCCGGGTGCTTGGATTATTTATTAATACAGCATCTAAAACCAAACTTCTCAATTTCAAGATACTGCTCTTCATTTTTAACTTATTTGTACTGATCACCGTTTTGTATCTTCAATATTCATTGACAGGTGAAGGTCTGTTACAATAATTGCTTATGAAGAATATTTTCTTTTCAGTGATACTTTTTTCGAGTATTTCTGTTACCGCTCAAATTGATTCGCTGATAAGTGCAGAAAGAAGGTTTGCCAAATACGCTTTAGACGTTAATACTAAAGAAGCCTTCTTAAAATTTATGGATACCAATGCCATAGTATTTAATAAAGGTGTGATTGAAAATGCAGTTGAGAGTTGGAGTAACAGGAAGGTTAATCCTGCTAAGTTGATCTGGGAGCCTGCGTATGCAATTTTATCTGCATCAAAAGATATAGGTATAACTACCGGGCCTTGGTGGTATAAGCAAACAATGCAGGATACTGTTTTAGCACAAGGTCATTTCGCGACGGTATGGCATAAGACTTCAGCAGGCGAGTGGAAGTGGATAGTTGATCTCGGAATTGACCACGATCAAAAGAATTCTCCTGTTTCAAATGTGAATGCGATTGCATTAACTCAACTCACCAAATTTTCTTTGGATGCAAAGAGCCTGATGCATCAGGCAGAAGCCAACCTGATAAAGGATTATACAGCAAACGGAAAACAGGCTTTTGCAAAAGTGGCAGACGATAATCTTTGGTTTAATAAAAATGGTGCGTATCCTTCTTATACTTTAGGTGAATTGAGTACTGCAGTAAATAATATTCCTGATGGTATTGAGTTTAAAATGGCCGGATCAGGTATTTCAAAGGAAGGTGACCTTGGATATGTATATGGCTATGCATCTTTAAATGGGAAAACAGAGAATTATTTAAGAGTCTGGAAACGAGCAGGTAGAAAGTGGACTTTGATATTGCAAACTCTTACTATATAAGATCGATTAACATCTTTCCTTTGAATGCAAAACCTTAATTTTGCGGCAATTTTAAAGCAGGCGCTTGTGCCACGTAGTTCGGAACCTTGAAGTGAGTGACACAACAGGCGATGCCATAGAAAACTACAGCTTGTAACATAATCTTTATAAAACAAAAAGTATGGCGGATATTTTTGAGAAACTGGTAAAGAATTACGGTCCTATAGGCCAACATCGTGAAAGAGCGCATGGATATTTTGCATTTCCAAAGCTTGAAGGCGAGATCGGTAGCAGGATGAAATTCCGTGGTAAAGAAATGATCGTTTGGAGCCTCAATAATTATTTAGGCCTTGCGAATCATCCTGAAGTGAGGAAGATAGATGCGGATGCTTCTGTTCAATATGGATTAGCGCTGCCAATGGGTGCAAGAATGATGAGTGGTAATTCAAATTATCATGAACAACTGGAAGCTGAACTTGCAGCTTTTGAAGCTAAGGAAGATGCGATACTGATGAATTACGGTTACCAGGGCATCATGAGTGCGATAGATGCGATTTGTGGCAGGCATGATGTGATCGTTTACGATGCAGAGAGCCATGCATGTATCATTGATGGGTTGCGTTTACATCCTGGTCATAGGTATGTGTTCAAGCACAACGATATGGAGGATTTCGAAAAGCAGCTCCAGAGATCCACTCAATTGATAGAGAAGCAAAAGACAGGTGGGATACTGGTTATCACAGAAGGTGTGTTTGGAATGGCGGGAGACCAGGGTAAACTGAAAGATATTTGCGATTTGAAAAAGAAATATGATTTCAGGCTTTTGGTAGATGATGCACATGGTTTCGGTACACTCGGAACAACCGGTGCAGGTGCAGGCGAAGAGCAAGGATGCCAGGATGATATCGATCTGTATTTCTCAACATTTGCAAAATCAATGGCTAGCATCGGCGCATTCTTGGCGGGGCCAAGAGTGATCATCGATTACATCCGTTATAATATCCGTTCGCAGATATTCGCTAAGAGTTTACCAATGCCTATTGTGTTAGGTAATCTCAAAAGATTAGAACTGCTGAAAACACAACCTCAGTTAAAAGAGAAGTTGTGGGAGAACGCAAGAAAATTGCAGAGCGGTTTGAAAGAAAGAGGTTTTGATATTGGTAAAACAGATTCACCTGTTACACCGATCTATATGAAAGGTGGTGTGGAAGAAGCCACGGCAATGGTAATGGATCTCAGGGAGAATTATGGAATATTCTGCTCGATTGTTGTATACCCGGTTATTCCTAAAGGCCACATTATCTATCGCCTGATCCCAACGGCTGCGCATACCGATGACGATATCCAGCAAACGCTTAAAGCTTTCAGTGAAACCAAAGCTAAGCTCGATGCCGGAGCTTATAAAGTGGAAGCAATTCCTGATATGGCTGAATCAAGATAATTTGAAACATGTATTTTTTATAAACCTTCTCCCACGAGAAGGTTTTTTATTTCAATAACTGGACAAAAAGATTTTTATTTTTATTGATATCATGGAAAGAAATTTTATAACTGCAGATTGGGTCAAGGGGAGCAATGTGTATGAAGTGAATATAAGACAGTACACAGCTGATGGAACATTTGCAGCTTTTCATGAGCACTTGCCTCGTCTTAGAGAAATGGGTGTTCAGATACTTTGGTTGATGCCGATAACACCAATAAGTAAGGAGAAGCGCAAAGGAAGTTTGGGAAGTTATTATGCATGTTCATCTTACACCAGGATCAATCCTGATTTCGGAACACTTGAAGATTTTAGATTGTTGGTGAATGATGCGCATAGTAAAGGGATGAAGGTGATCATTGACTGGGTAGCGAATCACACCGGTTCAGATCATGAGTGGACAAAAACAAATCCTGATTTTTATTACAAAAATGAACACGGTGAGTTCTATGATAAGAATGGTTGGGATGATGTGATCGATCTGAATTATGATAATCAACAGCTGCGAATTGAAATGATCGCAGCAATGAAGCATTGGATCAATGAATGTGATATTGATGGCTTCAGATGTGATATGGCACATCTTGTTCCTTTAGGTTTTTGGGAAGAAGCCAGATCAGCATGCGATCAATTAAAATCCTTGTTCTGGCTGGCTGAAACAGATGACCTTAATTATTATAAAGTATTCGATGCAACTTATGCATGGCATTGGATGCATGTAAGTGAAAAGTTCTTTAAAGGAGAAAGCAGCCTGCATGATTTTAAATCAGCGTTAGCGGTAAGTGAGCAATTACCTTGCGACTGTTGTAAGTTAATGTTCACTTCTAACCATGATGAGAACAGCTGGAATGGAACTGAGTTTGAAAAATATGGCGATGCAGCAAAGGCCCTGGCCGTACTATGCTGCACCTGGCGATCTTTACCTCTTATTTATAGCGGGCAGGAATTGCCTAATCGTAAACGATTGCAGTTTTTTGATAAAGATGAGATTGAATGGAAAGAGGAGTACGAGCTACATTCCTTTTACAATACATTACTTTCCTTAAGGAAGACCTCTAAAGCAATTGGTGAAGGATCAATTGAAGTTTTACAGACTGCTGCAGCTGATAAAGTGATTGTTTTTGTAAGGCGCTTTGAAGAAGATGTTGTATTGGTCTTACTGAATTTATCAGGTGCGAATAGAGTGCACATTCAGCTATACCAATCATATTTGACCGGCCGGTTCATGAATGTATTTTCTCAATTATCGTTTGACTTTAACGGCTCACCTGGTTTTGAGTTAAATGCCTGGGAGTATCACGTTTACAGGAGAATATAGTTACTCAAGTACAAGAGTGCGACGCAACAGAAGCTACATATATGTTCTACAGCTGGTAACATAAAGTTTATAAAGCAGGCATAGATTTTTCGGGTGTTTACTAAAGCTGAATATGAAAAAAGATGTTAAGCAGCCTAATGTCACCGAGAATAGGTTAGCGATAGAAGAAAGTGAAAGTGATCTGAGAGATAAGCCAAGAGATAAAGCAAGGTTGCAACCTGATGAAGCAACGATTGATCTTCCGGATGTGAAAGATATTCCGGGTCAGGAATTCGTACATGTGCCTCCGTTAGGAGAACTCGCCGATACAACTATTTCAAGTGATGACGAAGAAGGCGTTGGTGTTTTTGAAGATGATGAAGAAGATGAAACACTTATTCAAATGGGAACAGAAGATGATATTCCCGCTGAAGACAAACGGTTACTGCAACAAACTGATGAACGAATGCCAACTGATGAAGAGGATCGTTTAAGAAGAGCTACACTGGATACAAGAGATAATGAAGGAGAGCTATTAAACGAAAGAAGCAATGAACGTACAGGCAGAGACCTGGATACATCCGGCGTTGAAGAGGATGATAAAATTGAGTTCATCGGTGAAGAAGACGAGGAGAATAACACTTATAG